>JAAZCB010001088.1 GCA_012513545.1 Clostridiaceae bacterium | reverse complement strand
TGACGACCTCCAGTTTTATTGTAATCCGGGTGAAATATCACAGATTTTTACAAACCTTATTGTTAACTCCATCCTTCATGCATATGATGATGGGGAGAGTAATGGCAAAATATCCATAAAGTTTGAAAAAAGGAAAAAATGTCTTGCAATTGAATATATGGACGACGGTAAGGGAATGAAGAAGGAAGTTATTGACAGAGCCTTCGAACCTTTCTTTACAACCAGAAAGGGTAGTGAGGGCTCAGGATTAGGTCTTAATATAATAAGCAACATAATCAAGCAGAAGTTTGGCGGCACTATAGAATGTGAAAGTGAATATGGTAATGGGACAAGGTTTCTGATTAACCTCCCGTTATCTTTAATATCAATCAAAGAATAATTAAATAGATACTCACTTTTTACCGATTATAATATATGCCGATATAATTGTTCAATGCTGACATTTAAATGTAAAGAAGGGTTCTTAATGAATAAAAGATTGCATATAGGTGTAGTTACAAAGTATGTAGAAGGGGCATATCACGGGAGCTTAATAAATGGCATTAATAATTGTGTGAAGGCTAATAACACCAAATTGTTGGTCGTGAATACTCATATGATCAGCCGATTTTTTACTGATGAAAAAAAAGTTGAAAACTATTATTCACTGGCTTTAAATCATGTGGACGGATGGATAATATTATCAGAAAGCGCCGGCGACAGCCATTTAAATACATTAATTAAAACCAAGAAGCCGATTGTATTTGTTGGTCTCACTAAGACACCAAATGATTGCACTTCCATAAAAAACGATAATATAACTGGTGCTATGCAAGCTGTTGAGCATCTGATAATGCACGGACACAGGAAAATTGGTTTTATAGGCTGGATGGGTATTGATGATATGAAGGAGCGTTTGACCGGATACAGGAATGTCCTGTCAAATAATGGTATCGATTATGATGAAAACCTTGTCTTCAGAAGTGAGTATGTATTACCAATAGACGGAAAAGCGGCAATTGAACACTGGATGAAAAATGGCATTGACTTTACAGCAATATTCGCCGGTAATGATGCAATTGCGGTTGGTGCCATAAGAGAACTGAATAACTATGGGTTATCTGTACCTGAGGATGTGGCTGTAGTTGGTTATGACAACAGTCCGTTTGCCATAAGGAACAATCCAGGTATCACAACAATAGAACAAAATATTTATGATTTAGGATATAGTGCTGCACAGAATTTGCTGGATGAAATAAATAATACAGCCCTTAAAGGAAGAACGGTTTTAGTTAACTCCAATCTTGTAAAAAGAAAATCCTGCGGTTGTGATTATTGTTCTTATGAAAAGGCAGTCGATATAAAAGAGGCTTTAAGTAAAGAAGATAGGATTATAAAGTATCTTGAAGGTGCGATACTAAAGAATTCTTCATTGGGAGAAAGCTTACTTTCGGCTGATATCAATGGTATTAAAAAATTATTTACATACATGGTCGACAATTACTGCTGGGAATGTATAGGGTATTTGCAGGATGAAAAGTCAGACAATGCCAAGTTAAAAATCAGTTCCTTATTTGATATATCAAAAAACGAAGTAGGTATTGATTTAACCTATGATTTTGAAAACTTTCCGCCTCTCGAGCTTATACCGGAAGCAATAGCGGAAAGCGACAACATTATCTGGATATTGCCTATATCTTCGACAACAAAAAATTGGGGTGTATTGGCATATGCCAGTCCATATGATGATGTAACTGCAATGTCAAAATACAGTGCCTCCATAATAGTAACAACTCTTTTAGGTATTGCAATGGATCGTGACGTTGCTAAAAACGAGTTGGAAGCCGCACTCGATACCCTTAAACAAACCCATGACCAATTGATTCAATCGGACAAAATGGCTGCAATGGGTGGACTTGTTGCAGGAGTAGCACATGAGGTCAATACTCCGATAGGTGTCAGTGTTACTGCTGCCTCTTATCTTGATGAAAAAAATAAAGAAATCCTCAGATTGTTGGAAACAGGCAAGCTTAAAAAAACTGATCTGGAAAAATATATAAATACAACCCTTGAAACAGTAGGTATCCTCATGATAAACCTTGAAAGGGCATCAAACCTCGTAAAGAGTTTTAAACAAATTGCCGCAGATCAGTCTGAGAAAGAAAAAAGAACCTTTTACATTAAAGATTATATCAATGATGTTTTACTAGGCTTGAAACCTAAACTCAAAAAAACCAGGCATACCCTGTTATTCAATTGTGAAGACAATATCGAGATACACACTTCGCCGGGAGGACTGTCTCAAATAATAACAAACCTTGTTGTAAATTCTCTGGTACATGCATTTGAGGAAACAAACAATGGAATTATATCAATAAATGTACACACCGGAAATGATGAATTGGTAATAGAATTCGGTGATAACGGCAAAGGAATAAATGAAAATGATATAAAAAAAATTTATGAACCCTTTTTTACAACAAAAAGGGGACAAGGAGGTTCGGGATTAGGTCTTAACATCGTTTACAATATTGTTACAAATGAATACAAAGGCAGCATAAAGTGTAAAAGCAGAATTGGCAAAGGAACAACATTTATTATCAGAATACCTATTAAAGAGGTGACTAAATCCAATGGCAAACAATGATATATTTTTGGATAACGGGTACATGAATTTTTTCGATGAATCAACTGAGGACAATGCATTTGAAGACAAAGGCAAAAAATGGAAAATTATGATTATAGATGACGACCACGAGGTTCATACTATAACAAAGCTTGTTCTAAGCGATTTTGTCTATAACAATTTGTCCTTAGTATTTATTGATGCATATTCTGCAAAGGAAGCAAAAGAATTGATTCAAGAACACAATGATATTGCAATAATTCTTCTTGACGTTGTTATGGAAGAAGAAGATTCAGGATTAAAGCTTGTTCATTACATAAGGAATGATTTGAATAACGGTGAGGTAAGAATAATATTAAGGACGGGCCAGCCGGGTCAGGCACCTGAAAAAAATGTTATAGTTGATTATGATATAAATGATTACAAGGAGAAAACCGAATTAACAGCTCAAAAACTGTTTACAACCATTGTAGCCTCCTTAAGGACGTATGAAAGCATTCATATTACCAATGTAAATAAAAAAGGATTGGAAAAAGTTATAGAGGCTTCTTCATACCTTTTTGAGGTACAATCCATATCAAAGCTTTCTGCCATTGTTTTAGAACAGATAAATTCAATGCTTTGCTTTTACAAAAACATACCTGTGAGGCAACAATCCAGCTTTATTGCCTTTAGAAATCAAGAAGGCTATTATATAACTGCTGCATCCGGCAACTACTCCTCTACATTAAATATGGACATAAGAAAAGTAATTCCTGAAAGTTTGTTTTTGGCAATAACTGATGGAATAAAAGAAAAAAAACTGTTTAATGTTGATAATAATATTGTACTGCATTTTAAGAGCGTCACAGACCTTGAATATGTTCTTTACTTTGAAGGTGCCGATGAATTCAGTGACCTCGACAAAAGCCTTCTTGAAATATTCAGCAATAATATTTCAAATGCCTTTGAAAACACCTCCTTAATCCTTAAGCTCCAGGATGCCCAAAAGGAAATTATCTACACCCTGGGTGAAATTGCAGAAGTACGTTCTAAAGAAACAGGTAACCATGTAAAAAGGGTTGCTGAATTTACAAGGCTCCTGGCACTAAAATACGGTTTGTCCGAATCTGAGGCAGAAACAATTTCTCTTGCATCTGCCATGCACGATATAGGTAAACTCGGTATCCCGTCCAGCATTCTAAATAAACCCGGGAGGCTGACAGACGAAGAGTTTGAGATTATTAAGACACACTCTACCATAGGGTATGACATGTTAAAAAATTCTACAAAGGAAATAATACGAACCGCAAGCATCATCGCATATGAACACCACGAAAAATATAACGGAAGCGGTTATCCAAAAGGACTCAAAGGTAAAGAAATAAATCTATACGGAAGAATCACGGCTATTGCAGATGTTTTTGACGCTTTAGGTACTGACAGAGTCTATAAACAAGCATGGGAACTGGATAAAATACTGGAATATTTCAAATCCCAAAGAGGAGAACATTTTGATCCTGATCTGGTGGATATTTTCTTTAAGCATATAGATGAGTTCCTTAGTATCAGAAACTCCTTCAAGGATCAACTTTAAAGGAAACAGGGTCTGGCGTAAAAACCGCCTTTCCCTTGATTTTAATGGGTATTTTACAGGTGCATTCACAAAAAAAGCATTAATCTCTCCGGGATTTCTTTTTGAATTGAAGAGGAGTAAGCTTTACGTACTTCTTAAATATGTCATTAAATCTCTGCTGATTTGAAAAACCCACACTAAGCGCTATGTCACTAACTTTGAGATCTGTATCCGTCAACAGTTCCTTTGCCCTTTCAACTCTGACTTTCAAAAGGTAATTTATAGGGCTGATTCCTATCTCCTCCTTAAACGCCCTTGTAAAATAGCTTGAACTTAAAAACACATATCTAGCAATGTCCTTTAAAGATATGTCCCGCTCAAAATTGTTATTGATATAATTCACCGAAACCGAAATCAGCTCTTTTAGTTTGGGACTCTTATTCTTAATACTGTTTTCCCATTCCATCTTAAGCGCCCTTGAAATAAGAACAAACAGCTCGAGTATCAGCAGATAGTTCAGAAACTCACTCCCTATCTCCGGGCTTTCCTTCTCCTTAAGAATTCTGTTGAGAAGTGTTATTATATCATTTTTCTGGCTTACCTTTAAACTGATAAATGCACCGGAATCCTTGCCGCTTACAAAATTTATAAACTCCTCGAGTGATAACCCTGAAAACCTGCTGTCAAATCTGTTCTCGAATTTGAAGTTCAGGACAATGAACTCACATCCGGATTCGGATTTGACAATAAACTTATGTGGTTGGTCAGGCTTAATGATTATGATATCATTTGGTCCAATATTGGCAGGAACGCCTGAAATTTCAAACACGGCATTTCCCCTCTTAATATAAACCATTTCAAAGAATTCATGCCTGTTTGGCTCCATAGACCAGCTGGTATCATGAAATTTTTGGATGGTTTTGACTATAACCGGAATAAAGGCAGAAGAGTTTAAAAGGCTCTCCCATGCTTTAGGAAGTATATTCTCCGTCATATTTCACCCCACTTAGCAAATTTGACTAACAGACAGTTACAACTTTGTCAGGTTATTTGGATTTTCTATGCTTTCCGAATAAACGTGGAACCTTAAATAAGTTTAAAACGCTCAGTCTGTCATAGTTTGAAGGATTTTGTGATCTGAAGACTCCCTGACTGACCGCTCTTGCATCCTCAATTGAATAAAAGGCCTTTGAGTTGCATTTATTTATTATTTCCATTACTTCATTCAATTCTTTACGTTTAATTATCGTATAGATAATCTTGACCTCACCGTTAGCTCCCCATGCATCAACTTCAGTAACTCCGAACCCGGACATAGACAAACGTTCCTTAAGCCGGCATTCATCCTTTACCATAATAACCCTCACAACCAGCATACCGATAGCAAGCTTTTCCTCAATTATTATACCAACAAAAGTACCTGTTGCAAAACCTCCGGCGTAGCCAATGTAACAGGCAAAATTATTAAGGTTCTGCATAATCTGGCTGATTGCGATTATCCATACCATAACCTCAAAAAAACCCAAAAGCGGAGCAAGATACCTTTTACCTCTCGAAACAAACATTATTCTAAGTGTTCCAAGTGTAACATCAATAATTCTTGATGAAAATATAAGGAGCGGGAGCACTACCCAGTTGAATACTTCAGAGTTAATAAATCCTGCCATGAATGTAATCTCCTTTATTTCATAATGACCAGTCTTCGCTATAAATATTCTATAATAATTAACGTACTCCGTAAACCAGTTGTTTAACTTTAGTAGACCTAGTATCAAAAATACTGTATAATAAACGAATATTATATTAAATCTTATAGTAATATGATATTATAAGTTTTTTGATAGTAAACTTTTTTATACTGTAAAGACTGCTGTAATTACTTGTTAATTTTTTACTTAGAATAATAGGAGGTACTTTGGGTTGAAAATTTCAGGAGTTTCATATATACAACGCAAGAGACACACAATGAAAAATCTTTTTGTATTCATATTTGTTACTGTATTGCTTGTCTCAATTGTTATTATGTCGATATCCTCGTATGTAGGCTGGGACCTAACCCATCCTGAGAAGCGCAGCATACCTGTTTTTTCTTCAAACATAGTACCTGAATATGAGAACATCTCCTTTAAGGATAAAAACAATTCTCTGACCTTAAAAGGCTGGCTTTTTACAGTTAAAGGAAGCAACAAAACCGTTATTCTTGCTCATGGCTACGGTCAAAACAGGCTTCAATTTGGTGAAGAGACCATCGACCTAATTAAAGGTCTTCTAAATGCCGGCTACAATGTATTAACCTTTGATTTCAGAAACAACGGAGAATCTGAAGGAAATTTGACAACCGTAGGAATCCTGGAAAAGGACGACCTGCTTGGAGCGGTTGAATTTATAAAGCAAAGAGGATCCTCTACAATAGTATTAATGGGTTTTTCAATGGGTGCATCGACTGCTTTGGTTGCTGCCCAGGAAAGTCTCGATGTTGATGCAGTTATTGCAGACAGTCCATTCTCGGATCTGACAGAATACCTGAACAGCAACCTGAGTGTCTGGAGCAAGCTTCCTCCAATGCCGTTTAACCAGTCAACCCTGTTGTCTATGAAAGTCCTTCTGGGAATTGATACAAAAACGTTCAGCCCAGTCAAATCTATCGGCATCAAACCTCAACGACCGGTACTCCTCATACACAGCAAAGATGATGAAAAAATACCTGTAGAAAACAGCTACACTCTTTTAGGTGCAGGAGGAAAAACTGTACAATTGTGGGAGACCAGCGGTGTCGGTCACGTGGGAAGCTTCACAGGTTATAAAGATGAGTATTTGAAGAGGGTTATAGACTTTCTGGACAAAATAAATGTGGACCTTACCTCAAAGTGAAACACGGGGACAGTTCTCTTGTGTCTATTTATAATTTATAAACGCTGATATCACCATATCCCTTTTCCGCAAGCTTATTTATGTACTCAAGCGCCATTTCCTGCTGTGTACTTAACAGCTTTCCCGCTATTCATACATCCGCTCACTCCTATTAGCATCATTATTGACAGCACCGTTATCAACAGTTTTCTCAGCATAACTACAACTCCCCATTTTTTGTTCGAGATTATTTATCCACTACTATTAATTTACATCAAATGAATCATTTTTTGTAGATGACTAAAGTCATAATTGATTTAAATCATCATACATTGAACCTTTGACTGTTATATCAATTTGATCCAGAACTTCTACGCCCTTTAATGTACCAAGTTTTTTATATTCATTGTCCATGGCAGACATGTCTATATCTTCAATCCAGGCCTTTATCATATACTTTCCGTCAGTCATGTGTGCATGCGTATAAACACTCCTGTTATCAGGGTTTATCTTTATTGTGACTGTTGTCCTTTCAGTTATCCTGTACATATGCTGACCAGCTTTTACATACTCTCTGTACTTGTAATTGTTTCTGCTGTCAATTGTGCCCGACTCTTCATACCCCTCCAGAATCTCCTTCCAGAATTCATGGGTATAGCCTCCGCTTACTTCTGTGTGCCCGATTTCCTCAACTTTTTTGGAATACCTGCCCTCATCCGTACTTCTGTCAAGAACCTTAAGCAATACTACACCGTCAACTCCTGAAGGGTCTTTGCTATTTAGTGCCACAGGTCTTCTTTCATAACTGTTTCCTCTTTTTAGGAGCAGCTCGTTTTGGATATTTACAGGCTCTTTGTAGCTGTTTATATACATCAGGTCAGACTGGTAACGGAATGCTTCAACCACTTTATCTACAAGTTCCTTGTGGTCTTTGGTGTCAGCCCTGTCCGGTTTGTATGTTACTGTCTCAACTGTAAAGGTATATGTACCAGTTGGATTGAAATAATATCCCGACTTAACAGGATACTCAACATTCTTAAAGTCAGTATCAGATGCAAAAACTGCCTTGTCATACTCTATCTTCCTGTAGTCACGCTTTCTTGCAGCTTCCCTGCTCCTTCCATATTCCTTTTCCATTGTACTTGATGCTTCCCATTTGACTGTGGCACTGTTTTGCTGTGTAAAGGTTCTTTTATACTGACCTGGTACAGTTGTCCAGTCATATAATAAGTTTTCCCCATCCTGATGGCACATCCAGCGGATCACATTGAATTTATATGGCTCGCTTGTCCACAACAGACTTTTCTGTAGGCTATTTATTTCATTATTGTCAATTCTATTTTCAAATACCTTCGGAGTAATATCAGCCTTGCCGTTATATATCTTTGTTGTAATTGTTCTTGTGTCTGTCCCCGTGTTGAAAGCTGCATCAGTTTCACCCCTATGGCCGGGACAGTAAGTACTTTCATCCCCATTTGTTTTACACCCGCTGCAATGGTATTCATAATTTCCATATGCCTTTCCGTCATAGGTGATAATTCCTTTGCGGATTGTTGTTCCGGGAGTCTTTATCCATTTATTGTTAACGGGGTCATCAAACTTTCCCGTATTTGAGTCATAGGTTGCATCTTTCCTGTGTATTGTTGTTGTGAGCTTAGGATGCTTTACAATCTTTCCTGCCTGTTCTGTCACTTTTTTATCTGAAGCATCAAACAATCTTAATAGATCGGATGTCTTGTTTTCAATATTTAAAGAGCCCCATGCATTACCATATAAACTGCCGCGTGGTGCAATCAACTGTGCCGTTATGTCTCTTCCATCAGCTAGCGGGAAACTTACCTTTCTGCTTAAGACATTGTAGTCTATGTCAAATGTTCCGGTTGTCTCAATATGTTTTACAACATTTATTGCATTTCCTGAATCAAGTATATTATTTTCCTTAATGGTCTCTACAGGATTATTTCCATCCCTGTTTACTTCAAATTTTATTTTAACATTGCTGTCAGGCATTATAAACTCTGCTTAAAGCAGTCTTTCAGTATTAGCCGGTATGTCAAGGGTTCCGGAAGCTTTATCCAAATGCCCCATATATGTAACCGGTGCTACAGGTTCGTTGGTAGTTTTTTTAATTATCTCCCAGTTAAATAAAGGAGCCTCTGCTCCTGTAAGATCTTTGTTGAAGGTTGATTTTATTAAAATGCCCACCTGTACTTTCTTTCCTTTTTCAACACTTGACGGCAACTTCTCAAACTCCGCTCCAAT
>JAAZCB010001087.1 GCA_012513545.1 Clostridiaceae bacterium | reverse complement strand
CTAACGACGCAACGAGCACTGAAAGTGCTCAACATCCATAAACGGAGGCGAAGCGCAGCAAGTCAGCAGGATATCAATCCTTATAGAGAGTCAGCCCCGAAAGAATTGAAAATATGACCATCAAGGGAAATACCGCTCATCAATAGTAATATGATGTTCCGATAACAATCGTCTGTATTCCTCCAGAAAGTCTTTTGCTTTATGATGAACTCTTTGGTTTTGGACATACTTCCTTACTCTCCCGATATCTCCATATGCATAAGTAAATGCACCGTATCCATCAGCCCATCCTGTGAAATCAGGAAATTTTGGATTTTGCTTAAGCCACATTGAACTTGATGCTTTTAGATCCCGCATTAGATCAGCAAGCGCAATGCTGGGGTGTAAATCAAGAATTATATGGATATGCTCTTGCATTCCATTAATTTCATATAAATGACAGCCTTTATTCTTTACGATGCCTCCGATATAAGCATAAAGCTCATCAGAATGCTCAAGAATAAGCGTTTTCCCACTATTCTTTGTACGAAAAATGATGTGATATAAAATCTGTCGATAGCTTGACATATTAACTGTTTTAGCTTTATTGGTAATTATGCTTTTTAACTAACGTGTTGTGCGGTTAGATTCATGTTGCTAAAGCGTACTTCAGATGGTTCAAAGGTTTGTTGTTTTGCAAGTTGAAGTATTGCAATAAAGTAACTCCGGTAATTTTAGTCAATAACCTTACCGATAACCCCATCACTGATTTTGCATAGTTCCTTTTGAGCATAAACTGATCACAAAGTTGAGCGAAAAGTGTTTCTATTCTTTTCCGAACTCTACGATAAATTGGTTCAAAAGGATGATGATTCTTCTGATTGGAGCGGGTAGGTGTTTGCAACTTCACCCGGTTACATGAGAATAAATCAGACTGATACTCACTTGAAAGATAACCTTTATCTCCAATTAAAGTACAGTTATTCAGGCCTGTATATTTTAACTGTGGGAGAAAATGAACATCATGTACACTGGCTTTAGTCAAGTCCATACTATGAAATATTCCCCTGACAGAGGTTATCAGGTGTAGTTTGTATCCAAAATAGTAGGCTTTATTTACAGCTGAATATCCTTTATCGGGAGCAGTTTCAAATTGTTCTTTGCAGATTTTAACCTGTTTCTCTCTTGCCAATTTGCATATAGGAACCGGTATTGAATCGACCAGATAAACATCTTCATCCAGATTCATTTCATTGGCAACTGTTTGGTTTAAGAGTTCAATATAAGGGTATAATTTTTTACGACGACGATTGAAGTTACACCGATCAATTAGATTTGGAAAATCAATGGAATGATCACACTTAAGCTTGCCCCATAGGTAGTTTTCACTATCAATTCCTAATGATTCACTCGTGAGAGACAATGCAATGATCTCACAATCAGTCATTTTAGGCTTATTTGAGTAATATTTGAGATTACCTGAGCTGTTGATTCTATCTTTGAATACAGATTTTGTCAGGTCAAGAAATTTGTCGAAATTTGAGCGTAAGTTATGCATAATAGATGTCTTGTTGTGGTAAATAATACATCTAATATACTGTTTATCAGTATTATGCATAACTTATTTTTGTTTTAGTTACTAACATACTTCTTAACAATTCTAACCGCACAACACGTTTGTAGTAAGATATTTATATTACGATAGACATATATCCTATGGCCAATACGTATACACAATTTTACGTTCATCTTGTTTTTTCTCCGAAGAACAGAAACGCCCTGATAGATAAAAGCTGGAAAGACAGCCTGGAGAAATACATTACCGGTATTGTTCAGCAAAACGGACATAAAATGATGGCCATTGGCTGCATGCCGGATCATATTCATATTTTCATCGGTTACAATGTCAATCAGCTGATTCCGGTTTTGGTTGAGAATATAAAAACGTCGAGCAATGCCTGGATAAAGGAGAACAGGTTGTCAAAATATAAATTTGAGTGGCAGCGCGGATATGGCGCGTTTTCCCATTCGCGTTCACATGTGGATAGTGTCGTGAAATATGTGATGAATCAAGAGGAACACCACCGGGAAAAACGTTTCAGAAGTGAATATCTGGAGATTCTAATGAAGAATGAGGTTAATTTTAAGGATGAGTATCTTTTTGAGTTTTTCGATGACTCAAACAATTGGGATTAGCTCATGGTGCGCTGCACCTATGGATCATTTGATTACCTGATGGTAATGTTGCGGTGCGCTGCACCCGGATTTTTTTTCTACCCGGCATCCTAATATGGTTAGGGTGCGATGCACCTGGATATGTTTTTTCTACCTGGCATCCTAATAAGGTTAGGGTGCG
>JAAZCB010001086.1 GCA_012513545.1 Clostridiaceae bacterium | reverse complement strand
CCTAACTCTTGGCCCCAACGAACACCAGATTTACCAGTTTGCACTTTAACAAAAGGAGGTAGATCTTCTGCAATAATTTCAATTGGAGAATGCTCTCGCTGATTACAAACTACTTCCACCACATATGAATTTGAGTCAATAAATCTTAATTGAGTCACATGCACCATGCCTCTTTCGTCACGATCACTACCTTTTGAAGCACACTCTGTGGCATAGCTTTGAGTATGCTGAATATCTCTAACTTGTTTTAAGCTCTGCTTAACTTTTGAAGTCGTCATCGCCAATAAAACTTCGCGAGTAATCAAAAATCCCAATCCCAAGACTAAAGCAAGAATAATTATTGAGGTTAAAAAGGCTTTTATGACTCTCATAATAGTTGCCAGTAAGCTTGCCAAAGATCTGCTCCCCATGCTAGAGCAATTAACGATCCCAATACTAAAAACGGTCCAAATGAAATCATTTGGCCAGTTTTAGCCCTACGCGTTATTAACAAAATTATGCCCCAAACTCCACCAATAATAAAGGCGCAAAAAATCCCGACTATAGCAAGTTTATAACCCAGTACCATTGCCAGAGGAAAAACCAATTTAATATCACCCCAACCTAAACCATATTTTTTCAAAATAAGTAAAGGAAGATAACGAAGCATCAAGAAAAATAATAATAAAAGAGTAGCAACAACAAGATCATTGAAAAAAAAGCTTTGGGCATTAAATAGTTGCTCAGCCACGATTTTTATCACTGCAAGTGATCCCACTAATATAACCAACTCATCAGGAATAATCATGTATTTTAAATCAAAGAGTAATATCAACCAAAGGAAAACTATAAAAATAAGCAAAAAGAGAAAACTAAAAACATGATTGTTGAGATAAGCAGGTGTGGAGAGATACAAAAAACCAATAAACACAAACAAAATACCTGTAAATAACTCTACCAGTGGATAATCAAGGCCAATTTTTATTTTACAAAAACGGCATTTGCCACCCAGCAACAGGTAGGAAAGTAAAGGAATGTTGTCATACCAGCGAATGTTTTTGCCACAACTCTGGCAATGCGATCGACCGGTTACCCAACTATTATTATTTTGGGGGGTTTTTTTCTTTTTGATCGATACATCCTCACTGTACTTTTCTTCAGATCGATCAACAATCACCTTAAAAAAACTACCTAAGAATAGACCATAAATAAATAATATTAAATAAAAAAATGAAAAAGAGTTTATCACAAATTGAAACATATACTTAGTTTATCAAAATAGAGAAGGGTAGGGGTAAGTAAAAAAAGCCCCAGACTTTGTCTGGGGCTTTATGTTTAATTTTAATAACCTGTTTCTATTATGGTAAACAAACCATAGCTCCTGGAACATCCTTCAAACCTTCAAAGGTTTCTGTAGGATTACAGATAAAGTTAGCTGCCTCTTCACCAACATCAACCGGAAGACCTACTCCATATGAGTATTCTCCCTCTGGTGGCTCAGCTGGATCAGCACATCTTTCTAGAGCTTGAGTGTCAAAAGCACCTGATTGTGGTACAAAACAAACATAGGTGCTAGCTCCAGCAAGACCGTTGTTGTAAACGTAGAGCCTTCTTCCAGCTCCGCTGGCAACTCTTCTCACAAAACTTTCTTTTAATTCCTGAGCACCCGCACAGTTAGCCACTCCTTCGCTACCTGTTGACAAACGAGTTAATATTGGACAAACAGTGGATGGAGGATCTTCTTGAGCAAATACATCACTTACTAGCCAACTAAACATGCCCCCACCATTCAAGACTATATTTTCTTCTTCTTCTTCAACACCACCTACAAAAGGGGTTGTCTCTGTTACTGGAACGGGTAATCCATTTGCATCCATAATGGCAATATTGGGATCATTGGCATCAATCTGCCAAGGATAATAACCTTGAAAAGCATTATATCGATCAATAGCACTCAATAACTGTTCTGCGTCTGACTGTCTACCAGTATCTCTACCCCTATTAATTTGCTCGATAGGGTTAATTGCTGAAAGAACTGCGACTGCCAAAATACCAAGAATGGTAATGACGATCAACAGCTCGATCATGGTAAAACCTAATTGATGATGGAGTCTTTTCATATTTCCTTTAATAATTTTCTTTTAGCTACTTATTAACAATTTACAGAAGTTCGGCAGAACTCCTATATCTAATTTATAACAACTGAGCTGTTCAATGCAAGAGTCATTTAGAGATTAACAGATCAAAATCACCTAAAATTGTGAAGACAGACTAT
>JAAZCB010001085.1 GCA_012513545.1 Clostridiaceae bacterium | reverse complement strand
TCCAAAGCAGTTTTTCCGGCTACAGGTAATATAATACCCTTCAAGGCTTCCTTGACTTTTCGTTTAACTTCATCTATCGAGAATTGCTTATCTGCAAGTCCAAAAAGTTCCTCAAATTCTAACAAACCTGAATTCAAGTCATTCCCACCAGTTAATTTGACTTTCAGATTGTACTTCAGTTTATCAGGATACATCATTTTCAGACATATCAAGTCATAGTATACTCTGGTATCACTGAATTCAGAACCATGTAACAAGTCTTCGAATATTCTTTCATCAACAACCATTCGATCCTTCTTAATTAATGCATTACCATACTTTTCACTAAATTTGATAACCCTGTTGTTAAGATAAACTATAGCTGTACCGGTATTACTATTCCATTCCAATAACTTATTCCCATACTGGTCTACAACAAGATTGCCCTCTTCAAATACAAATAAACTATATTTATTAAACGCAACATCCTTAACTTTATTTCTTAGATAAACTTCATGCTCTGAGAGTTCACTATCTTGCGAAGTCCCTGTACTACAAATTTCCTTTAATACAAACCTGGCATTATTTTCTGTAAAATCAGCTTTTTCATATACTTTGTTATCACCAGGATACGGTATTGCATACTTACCTTTTACCAGATCCATATAGAAGTCTTTTGTTACCCTTCCTGTAACTTCAAGTCCATTCAATTGCTGATACAACTTGACAATTGCAGTGGTATGAGGTCCGAATCTGCAAACCTGGTAGTCTTTAATTTTAATATACTCAAGTCTTTGATCAATATATTTGTCTAATAATTTTTGAACCTCTACTATAATTCCTTTACCACTATCTCCATATTTTAATGGAAAATCTTCATCAACCTGTACTTCAGGCGCACTTCCTGGAATCCCATCAAGTGTACTTGCCGGATATGTTCCCACGTCACCAAAATAGTTGATACTCTTCAGATACTTGTAACTATAATAAACCTTCGGATAGTACTTCCCTATTTCCTCAATTTTTGTATTCCCCCAATTCATTGCTTTGACAAAAGCTGGGATATTGGGATAAACTTCTGCAAATGTTGTATTGCTGCTCAGCGGTTTACTATAAACAGGACTATAACCTTTTCTTGTAACTCCTATAATAAGGCCTTCGCCTGAATTATAAGCCACAGTTGCAAGAACATCATTATTAACTCTAATTGATCTAACCTTCTGCTTATAAACTCTTATTCCATTTTCTATCTGTTTTTTAATATCAGTATCTGTGTCCATTGTCTGCATAAGCCCAAAATATCCAAATGGGCTCTTTGCTTTCGGATTGCCCTGGGATTCAGTAATTACTATTGAAGCTACCAAATATGGATCCATTTTATAAGTCTCTTCATTGGCTACTTCCAGAATTTTTGCCTTAAGATCAATTTTATCAAAGTTTTCAAGACTGGCTTTAACATTATTCTTAACCCATTGATATGCAGCATTTATGTACGTTTTATATGAATTATCACCAGGTATTTGATCGGGAGATATCTGTGCAGCATTATTTGCTGACGGAGATGCCATTTTAAATTCTACGGGAGAAGGCATTTCCTCAACAAGACCTGATACCTTTACAATAACCAGCTTGACAGAACCATTTATAATTTTGTCAATATGTATTTTGCCATTGTAAAGCAGTTCACCCGATGTATAAGCATCTTCAGGTTTTTCTCCAGTATATATAAGCTTATACTTAATCTCAGGCCTCGTTCCTACACAATCAATGTAGACGTCAAACGGAGCTTTATTCACTTTGCCAGTAGCATCAGAAACAATACTA
>JAAZCB010001084.1 GCA_012513545.1 Clostridiaceae bacterium | reverse complement strand
TCTGAAAATATTTTTTTGTTTTAAGTTTATTAAATATATCCTTATTCTCAATAATTTTTTTAGCTATGTTAATGCACATATTTTTTGAGTCTTTGTGTTTTGGAACATATTCAGGCAATTTGCTAATACTAAGCCCAAAGCTTTCAATTTTTTCAGACAGATCTTTCAGTTCATAAATAAGTTCATATCTGCCTGGTTCCCAACTCGTCCCAAAAATCACCATTTTATCCTCAAACTCACTTTCAGTACTGCTGTTAAAATATGAAAATGGGATTTCATTTTTACTAATATTGGATATATTCCTATAGTAATCAATCAACCTCCTTTTTATAACCATCTCTGCAAATCTGAAGAATTTTTTACTCTTACTATAATCAAACTTCTCTATTGCTTCATCAAACGCCATTAAACCAATGCTGTATTCATCGCAATCTTTGAAATTATACTTTTTTGAAGCATAGAAGCTGGAAATAACTTTTAGTATAAATGGGATATAATCTTCTATAAATTTCTCTTTTAACTGCTTGTCTCCGTTTTTGATTCTTTCAACTATATGCGATGCAAATTCACCCGTATATTTATTAATAGTCGAAATAAAAAGCATATTTATCTTCCTTAAACAATATTTTTAACCTGTCTTATAACCTCTTCGAAAATGGCATTCATTTTAAGTTCGGAATTATGTAAATAATTCGAAAAGTATTATAAAAATTTTTTTTCCTAAATAAAAACACCTCTTATGCATTTAGGTATCAAAGCTGAGGGGTGTTATTATGAATATCAAAAGTAATATTGACTCCTCACTGCTAACGTAGTATTGCTCGCTGCTGCAATAAATCAAACTTATTTTTACTCCATTGAGCTTTAGGTCATAATCCTGTAAGCGGGCATGCTCAGCAAATAAAATGTAAAATGAGCGATTGAAATAACATAACAATATATCTCTATATATAGTTTATCCCTTTTATAGTAAAAAAACAATCCCATTACTCCTAATCATAGAAAAGTATGTCATAGTCATATATAAAATAATTCATACTTTCCATTAAAAAATCTCATACCATCAGATGGCATGAGATTTTAACCAGTAAAATTAAAAGCTTCAGGACATCGAGTCCCTCGCCTTTTCCCTCTTTCACTCCGTTCGAAAGAGGTTAATCAAATTATAAACCATATAGTACTCTTATCATTGCATAAACAAAGATGTTTTTGTTTACAGTATTAAAATATTACCTGAAATAATTAACACCCGCTTCAAACAGCTTTTGATACTTATTCCCCGGAACATTTCCAGCTACATTTAAACCTGTTCTTTCAGAGTGAGCCATTTTACCTAAAACTCTGCCATCAGGACTTGTTATTCCTTCAATAGCCTCAACCGAACCATTTGGATTGAATCTTATATCATAGGTCGGATTACCCTCATCATCAACATATTGGGTCGCTATCTGACCATTTCGCTGCAGCATTTCAATAACATCAGTATCTGCAAAAAATCTTCCTTCTCCATGTGACACCGCTATTGTATGAATATCTCCTACACTTAAATTATTAAACCATGGAGAAACAGTCGAAGTTATTTTAGTACGAACCATACATGAAACGTGTCTCCCAATCGTATTGAATGTAAGAGTGGGGCTGTTATCGGTAAGATCCCTTATCTCGCCATAAGGAACAAGACCAAGCTTGATAAGTGCCTGGAATCCGTTGCATATACCAAGAACAAGTCCATCCCTTTCTTTAATAAGTCTCATAACCGCGTCTTTTACCTTTGGATTTCTAAAAGCAGTTGCTATAAATTTCCCTGAACCGTCAGGTTCATCTCCTCCGCTGAAACCGCCCGGCAGCATGATAATCTGCGAGTTGTCTATCTTTTTTGCCATTACATCTATCGATTCATCTATCTCCTTTGATGACAGATTTTTTATAACAAATACATCAACCGCGCCTCCCGCCTCTTCAAAGGCTCTTCTGCTTTCATATTCGCAATTTGTACCCGGAAACACAGGTATGAATACTCTCGGTCTGGCTATAGTATAAGAGGGTTTAACACTCTTATTTCCAATATTTGAGTACTGACTTGGTTTTTCATTTATTTGCTCCGTCCTTGTAGGGAAAATCTTTTCCAGTGGCTCTTCCCATTTTTGAAGAAGATTTATTAAGGAAAGGCTCACACCGTTAATATCAATTGTCCCCTTTTCCTGGGTCTTGCCGAGCAATTCGTAATCTATGCCGTCAAAGAGCTTATTCAAATCTTCGCTCTTGTCAATCTCAAGAACAATAGAGCCATAATCGGCAGCAAAAAGCAGAAGTGGATCAACGGTTTTTTCAAATGCAAAACCAGTCATGTTTCCAAAACACATTTTGCTTATTGCTTCAGAAAGTCCGCCCTCACGTACTGTGTGTGAAGCCAAAACCTTCCCCCCTAAAATCAGTTCATATACCCTGGTATAGTTTCTATCAAGCTGGTCAAAATCCGGAACTCCGTTTTCATCTCTGTTAAGGCGCAACACGACTACCTTGCTCCCAATCTTTTTAAATTCGGTAGACACTACCTTACCGCAATCAACAATATCAACCGCAAAAGAGACCAGCGTTGGAGGAACATTCATATCCCTGAAAGTCCCTGACATACTGTCTTTTCCGCCTATGGCAGGTATACCGAGCTTCATCTGGGCATAATATGCTCCCAATAATGCACCAAATGGCTTTCCCCACTTTTCGGGTTCTCTCCCAAGCTTTTCAAAGTATTCCTGAAGCGTCAGCCTTGCTGTCTTGTAGTTGCCACCCATAGCAACAATTTTTGCAACCGACTCGACAACTGCATATATGGCACCGTGGAACGGACTCCACTTGGAAACCAGAGGGTTGTAACCGAATGTCATAGCCGTACCTGTTCTGGTGTCACCATCAAGTACAGGAATTTTTGCCGCCATTCCTTCGGAAGGACTTAACTGGTACTTGCCTCCAAAAGGCATCAGGATGGTCCCGGCACCAATTGTACTGTCGAATCTTTCAACCAGTCCTTTCCTGCTGCAAACATTCAGCCTCTGAAGATTACTTGTCCACATGTCTTCCAGGGTTTTCCCATTCTTTATTTCTTCAGGAACCCTTGAGAAATAATGACCATTATCTTCAGGTGCCGATACAACTACAGTTGAATACTGCTTAACACCATTTGTATTTAGAAAATCCCTGCTTATATCAACAATAGTTTTTCCTCTCCAGTTCATTACAAGCCTGTTTTCATCAGTTACTTCAGCCACAGGAGTAGCCTCGAGATTTTCCTCTCTTGCAGCCTTTATAAAGCTGTCAACAGCTTCTTTTGGCACAACTACTGCCATACGTTCCTGAGACTCTGATATAGCCAGTTCGGTACCGTCTAGTCCTTCATATTTTTTGGGCACCGAATCAAGATTAATCCTGAGTCCATCAGCCAATTCTCCTATAGCAACTGAAACTCCGCCTGCACCAAAGTCATTGCATTTCTTTATCATCGTGCTTACTTCGGGCTTCCTGAACAAGCGCTGTATCTTCCTTTCGGTAGGAGGATTTCCTTTTTGTACTTCAGCTCCACATGTCAATAACGATTCCTCAGTGTGCTCCTTTGATGAACCGGTTGCTCCCCCGCAGCCGTCACGGCCTGTCCTTCCTCCTAAAAGAATTATGACATCACCGGACTGTGGCTTTTCCCTTACTACATTTTTTCTTGGAACAGCACCGATTACAGCCCCAATCTCCATTCTTTTTGCTACAAAGCCCTCGTCATATATCTCTTCAACCTGACCGGTCGCAAGTCCTATCTGATTACCGTAAGAACTGTACCCATGGGCAGCTCCTGTGGTAATTTTTCTCTGTGGAAGCTTGCCCTGGATTGTATCTTTAAACTTCGTTCTTGGGTCACCACTTCCCGTTACACGCATAGCCTGGTAAACATAAGCTCTGCCAGACAGAGGATCACGTATTGCACCTCCAAGACAGGTTGCAGCTCCTCCAAAGGGTTCAATTTCAGTTGGATGATTGTGAGTTTCATTCTTGAACATCACAAGCCATTCTTCACTTTTTCCATTCACCTCAGCATTGACAACAATACTGCAGGCATTTATTTCATCAGACTCATCAAGATCATTTAAACTGCCTCTCTTCTTAAGCTCCTTCATTGCTATTGTAGCAATATCCATGAGGCAAACATCCTTTTCCCTGCTTCCATAAACATATTCTCTCGACTTCAGATAGCTTTCATATGCTTCTTTTATCGGAGCGGAAAACCTGCCCTCTTCTATCCTGACATTCTGTATGTTTGTTAAAAACGTGGTATGGCGGCAGTGATCGGACCAGTAAGTGTCTATAACCCTTATCTCTGTAACTGTAGGGTCTCTCTTTTCGGTATCTCTAAAATAATTCCTGCAAAACTCCAGATCCTCTAATGACATGGCAAATGCCATATCATCCATGAAGTCTTTTAATCCATCTAAAGACATCTGTGTAAAGCCTTTCAGGACCTTAACATCCTCTGGCACAGAAACTTCAACATCCAGTGTTACCGGCTTATCAAGTGCAGCCTCCTGACACTCTACCGGATTTATG
>JAAZCB010001083.1 GCA_012513545.1 Clostridiaceae bacterium | reverse complement strand
GAGATAGTAGATGAAAACGGACATATGAACCGGTATAAATATGACCCGCTTGACAGGCTGATTGAAATAGTTGATGCCAAAGGTAATAGTATTAAATATGAATATGATGCTATAGGTAATCTGATAAAGATTCAAAAACCCGGCGGTGTAGATCAAGATGTACCCGATAACATGAAAACCGGTGTAAGTGATGCTGTATATGGTTCCATCGACCAAGGGGCCGATATGATAGCAAAGTATGAATATGACTTAAGGGGACTTCTGGAAAAAGAAATAGACCCAGCAGGTAAGATTACATCCTTTGATTATGACGAAAATGGAAATTTAGTCCTAAAAACCGATAGTGACGGATTCAAAACACAGTTTAACTATAATTCAACAGGTAATATTGAAAAAATCCTTTATGATGATGGCAAACAAATCAGCTATGAATACAATCCTTTAGGCCAAATGACAAAAGTTACCGACTGGCTTGGAACCTCTAGCTTTGACCTCGACGCACTGGGAAGAATAAAAAAGGTGAATGATTATAGGAATAAATCAGTTGAGTATAGTTGGAGCACCACGGGTGAAAAGCTTTCTATGAAATATCCCGACGGAAGCCTTGTTAAGTATGGTTATGACCTTATGGGCAGGCTCATTAAAGTTACAGACCCAGACCAGGCAGTGACCACGTACAAGTATGATGTCCTGGGAAATGTCAGTGAAAAACTTCTGCCAAATGGGATTAAGACAGAATATAAATATGATGCTCTTTCCAGGCTTGTCAGTATGACAAACAAAGCTAAGAACGGTAAAATGCTTGATAATTATACTTATGTCTACGATGCTGTGGGAAATAAAACAAGTGTTAACCGTCAACATCAGGGTGACGGGATACTGGCTTCCAAACTTGACCCTACTGCCGGGGTGACAATGTACAAATATGATGCTTTAAATCAGCTTACAGAGGTAACCAAGCCAGATGAATCTATCGAAAAATATTCATATGACAGGCTTGGAAACAGAATCAGGTATGACTATATTGTAAACAATAAGGTTTTGTTTACTGAGAATTACAATTATGATATTGAAGGAAAACTCTCCGAAATTTCCGCAAGTACTATTTTTAACATCCTGGGAAGCAATATTAAGGACAAAATCAAGATGGAATATGATAACCGCGGAAATCTTATAAAGACTTCTTTGGGCGATAAGGTCATATCTGAATATACATTTAATGCAGCTAATAAGCTTGAAAAGGCAATAAACTGGAAAAGCGACATTACTACCTATACTTACGACGGGTTTGGCAGAAGGGTAAGCCAAAGCATTCAAAGAGAAATTCTCAAGAACTCAGAGGTAGTTAAATTTTTCAACGTGTTAAAAGATAAGGCTAAAGATTATGAATGCAGTTCTCTTTACAAATATCTATCCAGTGAGAATATCTTTAATTCTTTGACCGATGATTCAAATGACAAAGTATTTACAATGGACTTTACCAGCCAGTTTAATAATATTATAGAGACAGAAGAAGAATCAAAGAGTACAAAATTTGTTTATGGACTGGATGTAATCAGTATAACTGAGCAAACCACATCAGATAAACCAAGCAAAGGTTTGTTGTCTCTCTTGAGAGTGAAAAAGCCGGTTCTAAAGAATTATTATCTGCAGGATGAACTCGGCAGCCCTATCAGGATGGTTGATGATAAAGGTAAGACAACTGACAGGTACAGCTATGACGAATTTGGAAGGGTAATTAATCCAAAGATAGCCTGGGGATTGGACAAGACATCTAACCCGTTTGGATTTACAGGTTACCAGTACGATGCTTCTACAGGGCTATATTTTGCACAGGCAAGGTATTATTTGCCGGGTACGGGAAGGTTTATGAGTGAAGATCCGATAAAGGATGGGCTAAATTGGTATATATACTGTGCAAACAACCCACTCCGCTATACAGATAAAAGCGGTTTGGAGGCTATAGTTATTTCCGGAGGGCATGCAGGTTACGAATCTCATTTTATGTTTATTGAAACAGGTATAAATGCGATCAAAAAAATTCAGGATAAATATCCGGATGAAAAAGTAACATGGATAATAGCCGATTCCGGTTACTCAGATATTGACAAGTGGCGCTTTGAGAATACCGCATCATGCTATGGTGTAGATGTTGTATTTGTCTCAAAGGCTGATGAATTAACCGATTATTTAAACACAAAATCTGTCAGTGTTGAAGAAAGATCAAATGACAAAATAACGCATGTCGAAGTTTTTGCTCATGGAACAGCCGGTACATTATTACTTGGGTATAAGAAGAATACAGATGTAAACTACTCAATATCGGATATAAAAAATCTGGATAAAAACGCTTTTGATAATGCTACTACATGGTTTGGGTCATGCAATACAGGAACAGAAAACAGCGACGGAGAAAGTTTCGCACAGGTATGGTCGAATTATACGGGCGGTAAGAGTACTGCTGTAGTGGATGGTCAGACAACGTATGTCAATATAAATGTAATAAAAAATATGAAATGGTGGCAGAAGTTTGATAAAGCTGCCAGGGCATTGCAGCGCAAATTAATTAACTATAGTGCTGACGGTTCATTTAATTATCCGGAAGCTTCAGACGGTATATATTTTAACGACTTTTATCCACAATAGGAGGGTTTATGAAAAAAATATTGTTATTTTCAGTATTGGTAATAATACTTGGTACAGTAATAGCGGTTTTAATACCGGTAAAGTCTTCTAAAAAAGAAGATGAAATAAGCCAGGGGTATGTTTTAAGGATTGATCAAACCACAGGTCCTTATTGGCGTATTGATAAAATTATAGGTACAAATCCAATGGATTTGACCGTTGGAGAGCAAGTGATACTAAGAGGCTATGACCCATATGTAAAACTGGGCAAGTCAGTAACAGCCAATCCGGATAACAGGTATTTTTTTGAACTCTCGTTTATAGAGGATAGTTTTGACAGCGAACTGAATAAAGAGTTTAAAGTATTGAATGTTGACAAGTGGAATATATGTTACCCAATTTCCAGAGAATCAGGTTTTCTATCATACAGTAACGACTACTTGAATGTATTTGATTTTATCAGGTAAAAGGTAAATTGATTCTTGTTAAACATTGGGGGAATGTTGTAAAACTGCTTTAAAGCAGGAAACAGCATTTCCTTTTTCATATAGTTGTCTAGATAACATGCTTAGTTGGGAAAATACTGGATTTAATGTTTATTGTGGGGAGGCAATATACGCAGAGGAACAGGAGAGTATTG
>JAAZCB010001082.1 GCA_012513545.1 Clostridiaceae bacterium | reverse complement strand
TAGAAGGTTTCCTATTTCTTTTTCGGTACGTTATCACTTATTACTATAACAGTACTTCCTGTAGGTTCAAATTCGGAATTGTTGCTTGAAAGATAAAATGTTATTGTATGCTCACCGGGAATTGTAAAGTGTACATTATTCCAGATAAGTGCGTTTGAGAATATGTTATCCTTTACCGTTATTGTGGTGACAGCAGTCTCATGCATTGACTCATTCAAGGGATTGGCAATCCGGAATTTAAAACTCACTTCACCGTTTGGAATATTTGACACCATTGTATAAGTTACAAAGGACAGAGTCATTGGAGGGGCTTTAAAAAAAGGATTATACAAAAGACTGCGTCCATTAAGAGTGGTTATTTCATCAAAAACAAGTATATTCACTACTGCAAGTGAAAAATTATTAATTATACCCACCACTTTCCTGATAATTTCATAGAGCTTTAAACTTATAATTAATTATATTATATTATTATTTATCGTCAATTGAATTTAATAATTTTATTGCATTTTTAAAAAGCTGATTAATCCTTAAAAGAATGTAATAAAAGCCCATTTGAGTTTAATTGTATAATTATAGTATAACGCGGCTGTACCGGGATAGTAGACTTTGTTAGTGTGTAAATGTGATAATGTAAAGTTTGATTGAAATAATTCTAATAAAATGTTATAATAAATAACATTATTGAGAAGATTGTTCAAAAACAAAGTTATATTTTACGACTGAAGTTTAATATGTTATGAATTAGCTACAAAAGTTTTATGGTTTATTTTTCTTGTTACAGATTTAAGTATTAAATGTTCATAGAGCGATTTGTATACAATCAACGGCTTTGTTTATGTAAACATTTATAATTGTTTAAATAAGCAAGGCTGTTTTTATTTTATAAACTTAGTATTGATTTTAAAGGGGAGTGTCATATTTTGAGGTCAAAATTTAGAGTTCCGGTTATATATTTATTGGTTGCAGCTTTACTACTCAGTCAACCTTTACCTGGTTTTGCAACAGTCAGAAGTTTTATAGGAAACCAAGCATCTATTAAAGAAACAAGTTCAATGCAAAATGAACCACATATGTTAGCACCAGCATCGGCTGAGACGGTGGCGGAAGAGGTCTACTCATCACCGGCAGCACTAGATGTTATTTCTGCATCAAAAGTTGAAGCAACATCTATATCTGATTTATTACCGCCATCATCTCCAACAAACTTAAATTGCACATCAAAAACAGATAAATCAGTTACATTATCTTGGACGGCACCTACTGATGACGGGGGAAGTATTTCAGGCTACAGTATATATAATAAAACAAAACTGTTGGCAGAGGATATAAAGGATACCAACTATACTGTTGCAGATTTGACAGCTGGAACTACATACAGCTTTACAGTCAGAGCAAAAGATGATTCTGGAAATGTTTCCGAAGATAGTACTGCTTTGATTATAACTACCCTAACAATAATAAGTTCGGATACTGCTTTATTTGAAGATAAGACTATCGGAGATTTATACATTAAAAATGGAGCATTCAATTTAAACGGATATAAATTAAATGTAAATGGAAACGTAATTATCTCAGGAGGAACCTTGAATGTCAATGGAGGACAGATTTCAATCTCAGGAGACTTAAGACTCCAGGCTGAAGGCAGGGCGAATGATGGAAGTGTAACCTATGGGAATGGGTATGGACAATTAAAAATGGTGAACGCCACAGACTATGTGCTTGTCGGAGGCGGATATTATGTCAACTCATACTCTAGCCATAATGGGATTTTGACGGCGGGAGTGCTGGAAGTCAAGGGAGACTTCTGGCAGAAGTATAGTAACAGCAATATAGAAAACTT
>JAAZCB010001081.1 GCA_012513545.1 Clostridiaceae bacterium | reverse complement strand
ACTGAAAATGACATTAGTATTGCCACTCTACGATATTAGATTAAAAAATCAAATCGGAAAAACAAACAAGAACAGTGGTTCGATAAATTTCTTCTTGACAAAAAAATTTTTATCAATATAATTAAATATGTTTACTATTAGTAAACAATAAGTTTAGCAAAACCTTATTTAAGAAATAATCAATCTGACATTAGATAGGATGTAAAATAATGAATATAGGGGCAAAAATAAAACAACTTAGAATCACCAATCAAATGACTCAGGAGGAGCTGGCAGATAGGGCAGAGCTGTCAAAGGGCTTTATCAGCCAGATTGAAAACAATCTCACTTCTCCTTCCATTACAACATTGGTCGACATACTTAAATGTCTTGGTACGGATTTGAAGACTTTTTTCAGTGATTCCGAGGACAAGCAAATCGTCTTCAAAAAACAGGACTATTTCAGTAAAACAGATAATGATTTGCACAGCACCATAGAATGGGTTGTACCCAATGCACTCAAGAATGCTATGGAACCCATTTTTATGACAATCTATCCAGGAGGAAAGTCCTTAGAGGACCAGCCCCATGAAGGTGAAGAATTTGGCTATGTGGTTAAAGGCAGCATCGTTGTCCACATAGGCAGTGAGTGTCATCGTGTAAAAAAAGGAGAGTCCTTTTATTTTGAATCAACAATGAAGCATTACATAGAGAATGTCGGGAAAACTGACGCTCAGGTGATTTGGGTCAGTATGCCCCCAACATTTTAGGAGGTTGCCGTGGAGAAAAATGTTATTATTCGACTGGAGAACATTACAAAAAGATATGATGACCAGGTGGTATTAAAAAATATCACTTTGGATGTGGAAAAAAATGAATTCCTCACCCTCTTAGGTCCTAGCGGGTGCGGCAAAACCACAACCTTGAGGCTGATAGGAGGCTTTGAGCATCCTGATGAGGGTGGCGTCTGGCATAATGGCAAGGACATCAGTACTCTTCCTCCCTACAAGAGAAACATCAATACGGTGTTTCAAAAGTATGCTCTTTTTCCCCATTTGAATGTGTATGAAAACATTGCTTTTGGTCTCAAAATAAAGAAAATGGATAAAAGCGCAATCGATGAAAAGGTTCAAAAGGTTCTGAAGCAAGCTAATCTGGTCGGGTATGAGAAGCGTAACATCGATCAGCTGTCCGGTGGCCAACAGCAAAGGGTTGCCATTGCCAGAGCAATTGTTAATGAACCTGAAATCTTGTTGCTGGATGAGCCCCTTGGTGCCCTGGACTTGAAATTGCGCCAGGAGATGCAATATGAATTGAAGACTCTTCAAAAAGAGCTTGGGATTACCTTTGTCTATGTAACCCACGATCAGGAAGAGGCCCTCACCATGAGCGATACTGTTGTAGTTATGAATAATGGTGTTATCCAACAGATGGGCAAACCTGAAGACATTTATAATGAACCTGTGAATGCCTTTGTTGCAGATTTTATAGGTGAGAGCAACATTATCACTGGAATTATGAAACAGGATAGGGTCATTGAGATTTTCGGACACGTTTATGACTGTGTAGACAAAGGTTATTCCATAAATGAGACGGTGGATGTCGTGGTGCGTCCGGAAGATATTATACTCCTTGAGCCTTCCGAAAAGGCACTGAACGGTGAAGTAACCTCCTGTATCTTTAAGGGGGTTCACTACGAGACCTGTGTAATAACAGAGGGTTTTGAATGGGTGATTCATAATACTAAAAACTTCAAACCCGGTGAGAAGGTAAGCATCAACGTGACTCCTTTTGATATTCACATCATGAAGAAAATGGTTGAGGAGGGGGCATATGAATAGAAAGTGGCTTGCATCTCCCTATTTGCTTTGGATGATACTTTTTATTGTCGTTCCACTGTTGATGATTCTTTATTATGCTTTTACATCGCGTGACGCTGAAGGAACAAGGTTTACTATGGCACACTTGATTAAGTCTTTTGACAGCATCTACATGAAAGCCCTTGGAAAATCCTTGTTATACGCAGTTGTTTCCACCGCCATATGTCTGCTGTTAGCCTATCCTTTGGCATTGATCTTGGCAAAGCACGACAATGGTGGTTCAACCATGATATTTATTTTCATATTACCTATGTGGATGAATTTCCTTTTAAGAACCTATGCCTGGCTGTCCTTGCTGGAAACAAACAACGGTCTTGTAAATACGGTTTTAAGAGCTTTTCATCTGCCGGTATTGGATATCATTGGTACAAAATACGCTATTGTACTTGGAATGGTTTATAATTTTTTACCTTTTATGGTGCTGCCGATCTACAACACACTGTCCAAGATCGACAAATCGCTTATGGAGGCAGCCTATGACCTTGGCGCCAATGATATGATGAGATTGTTGAAAGTAACCCTTCCATTGAGTATGCCTGGAGTGATGAGCGGTATAACCATGGTGTTCATGCCTGCGGTAACATCTTTTGTCATTCCAAACCTGTTGGGAAGCGGTAAAGTCAATCTGATAGGCAATATGATCGAGCAACAGTTTATAATGACCTATGATTGGGGATTCGGAGCAGCACTATCTTTTGTATTGATGGTCATAATCCTTATTTCCATGGGTATCCTGCGTAGATATGATGATATGGAAGGTGGTGCCGGAATATGGTAAGAAAGAGCATAGAGAAGTTTTACCTGTGTTTGATAATGCTTTTCCTTTATGCGCCAATACTAACTTTAATAGTCTTTTCCTTCAATGACTCCAAATCAAGAGCCAAATGGGGTGGCTTTACCTTAAAATGGTACCAGACCATGCTGCATGACCCTGTTATTTCCAAAGCCATTTATTATACCTTGATCATAGCTTTGTTGGCTTCAGTCGTCTCCACAATTATCGGCACCCTGGCAGCTATAGGTATTCATGTGATGAAAAGAAAGACCAAATCGGTGATACTGAATATAACCTATTTACCAGTCCTGAATGCAGATATCGTTACGGGAATATCCTTTTTGCTGTTCTTTATCGCCATAGGCTTAAAGCTTGGTTTCACATCCATGTTGATTGCCCATATAACCTTCAATATTCCCTATGTGATTTTAAGCATTCTGCCAAAGTTGAGTTCCTTGAACAAACATACCTATGAAGCAGCCTTGGATTTGGGGGCTCATCCGATGGAAGCCGTACGCAAGGTAATTATTCCTGAGATCATGCCCAACATCATTACAGGATTCTTGCTGGCATTCACCCTTTCATTGGATGACTTTGTCATAAGTTACTTTACAACCGGTCGTGGCGTGACCAACCTATCCATTACTATCTATACCATGACTCGAAGAGGTATCAAACCTGAAATCAATGCAGTATCCACAGTGCTTTTTATAGCTATTCTGGTATTGCTTTTGATAATAAATAAACGTTCTGACAGACAGACAAAGAAATTAGGAGGAGTAAATGTATGAAAAAAGCTGTAATATTGTTGATTGTGTTGATGCTTGCGATGACAGGCTGCAGTAAAAAGATAGAAACGAGCCCTGACAAGCCTTTTGCCGGGACCACCATCAACGTGTATAACTGGGGTGACTATATCGCAGAAGATACCATAAAAGAATTTACCGAAGCAACAGGCATCAAAGTGGTATATGAGACTTTTGATTCTAATGAGATCATGTATGCTAAATATAAATCAGGGGCCGTGAATTATGATATTCTAATCCCGTCCGACTATATGATTGAAAAATTGATTAAGGAAAATGAACTGTTACCTTTGAATTTTGACAATATTCCCAACGCCAAATATATAGATGGTACTTTTAAGAATCTGGCCTTCGACCCTTCTAACGCTTATTCCGTGCCATATATGTGGGGTACCCTGGGAATCCTTTACAACACAAAGTTGGTGGATGATGAAGTCAATTCATGGGATATCCTGTGGAATAAAAAATATCAGGGAAAAATCATCATGATGGATTCTGTTAGAGATTCCTTTGGAGTAGCCCTTAAGAGATTGGGTTATTCTTTGAACTCCACCAGTAAGTCAGAGGTGGATAAAGCCAAGGAAGCTTTAGTGGAGCAGGCTCCATTGGTTCAAAGCTATGTGGTGGATCAGGTAAAAGACAAGATGATCGGTGAAGAAGCAGCTTTAGCTGTGATATACTCCGGTGAAGCTATTTTTACTTCCGATTACAACGAGAACCTGGCTTATGCTATTCCACAAGAGGGCACTAATCTTTTTTTTGATGCTATGGTTATTCCAAAAACCTCCAAAAACCAGGGTGCTGCCGAGGTCTTCATCAATTTTATGAACGATCCTCAGATTGCCTTCAACAACACTGATTATATTGGTTACTCCACACCTCATACAGAAGCAAAAGCCATGCTGGAGGAAGAGGTGCGCAATGATCCCGCGGCTTATCCCTCGCAGGAGATAATTGATAAGTGTGAAGTATTTGTTGACCTGGGTGCAGAATTGACCAATTACTATAATGAGAAGTGGAATGAATTGAAAGCAGCTTTGAATTAAGACAACAGGCAGGGGAAAACAATATTGTCCATTTACCTGACGGGCAGTTGTTTTCCCCGACTTTTTCATGGTAAAACCCTTGTATTTATTACTTCAGATACTTTTTAAAATTGTCAATTTCCATTTTCAGAATAAACTGCAGATAGGCATTCTTCTCTAAAAGAGCATTTTTAAGATTTT
>JAAZCB010001080.1 GCA_012513545.1 Clostridiaceae bacterium | reverse complement strand
CAATTATATCCATTGCACCAGAAAGAGCCTCCTCGGCAGAATTGACTTCCTTTTGGGCATCTATAAAAGGCTCTGCTATTTCAAATACCGACCCCTTTGTAAGTTCCTGGGCATATAAAACCGCAGCCAAGGGCTCGAGTCCTTTTTCCTTTGCGATTGTAGCCCTGGTTCTCCTTTTAGGCCTGTATGGTCTGTATATATCTTCAATCTCCTGAAGGGTAACTGCTTTAGAAAGGGCAGTTTCAATTTCCTCTGAAAGCTTTCCTTGCTCTTCAATCAGTCGTTTTACCTCTTCTCTCCTAGCTTCAAGGTTGCGAAGATAAACCAGCCTGTCATACAACTCCCGGAGCACCTGATCGTTTAATTCTCCGGTCATTTCTTTTCTGTACCTGGCTATAAATGGTATTGTATTTCCGTCATCAATGAGTTTTATTGTGTTCTCAACCTGAAATGGTTTGAGGTTGAATTCTTTAATCAGCATCTTTGCAATATCAGGCATATCAGACCTCCACTTTCATAATATATGATTTATCAACAATAAAATATAAACCACTAGTTTATGAGTTTTTAAGGACATACAATTTATTATATAGTTAAAGTATAAATCTAATCAAGCCCGATTATGAATCAAAAATTAGGGTAAATATAATAAAGAAAAATAAGTACTGCTTTTGAACACTTAAAAGAGATAGATATTAAGTACTTATACGTTTATAAAATCAAGGCTCATGCTTTTTTAAAAAAGTCGAAGGACTTTATATTCCTGAGATTTTTGTAGGGGAGGTAATATATATGGATAAAAAATATGAGGATAGAATTATGCTTATTAATCCGGACTCGGATTTCACCTGTGAACTTGCTGACCGTTTAAGCCGTACAGGCTTTGATGTATTGACTGCCAATGATGAAGCTACAGCATTAAAACTTCTCGAGGTCAGTAAACCTACGTTAATCCTGCTTGATATCCTTTTGAAAGGAAAAGACGGAAAAGATATACTGACATCTTTGAGAACTGGTCCTGTTACATCGAATATTCCTGTAATTGTATTGACTACCGATACGGATGTAAATTCGATTGTTTACAGCTTCTTACAAGGCGCAAATGACTATATTTCGAAGCCATTTGTTTTTCCTGAAATACTTGCACGTATAAACAACCAGATTAAAATTGTCAGTATGCAAAAAGAGCTGGAGTCAAAAAACAACGAACTTCTTAAAAAAAACATGCTTCTGGAACAAATGGCAATAACAGACTCTCTAACCGGGTTATACAATAAGGGGTATCTGTTAAAAAGACTGGAAAGTGAAATATTACGTGCTGCACGCTATAATGAGATTACCTCGCTGATTATTATGGATATAGACAATTTTAAGACAATTAATGACACTCATGGTCATTTATATGGTGACAAGGTTTTGAAGGATATATCAAAGCTTATTTCTGATTCGGTCAGAGATGTTGATATTACTGCAAGGTATGGTGGTGATGAATTCTTTGTTGTATGCCCGAACACAGATGTTAATGGTGCAAAAATTCTGGCGGAAAGAATTCGTTCAAGCATAGAAAACCATAAGTTCAAGCATGAAAATACGTCAGTCCCTGTTTCATTAAGTCTTGGTATCAGCAGTATAGGTTCATTAATAAATGCATCAGGTATAAGACCAAGCTTAAAAAACCTTATAAATGAAGCAGATATAGCTCTATACCGTGCAAAATCCGCAGGAAGGAACAAAATTGAGATTTATTCAAACAAAGCAGGTTATCAGGATATAAGAAAAAATCACAGTTATAAGGCTATTATGGATAACACCTGCGATGATGCAAACAAATACACCCACTAAAGTGCTGTTTATTGCAATATTAAATCGGCTGATTTACAGCCGGTTTTATATTGTTCTGAAAAATACAAATAAAAAAGCTCATACCTCTTCTTTCAAATATTATTCTCCCAAGGTTAGTTCAAAATTCTTTATACCTGCAATCAAGCACAAATCATACTACAATTATTACTTGAACTGATTGTGTAAAAGGACTGTTTTCTACTAACACAATTAAGTACACTATGACTCCTGAAATTTTTATTTTTTTAGTATTGAAAAACTCTTTTTAATATGTTATTCTACAAACCTATATATCTAATTTCACAGTTACTATTAAATGGAAAACAAGTGCAAACGCTGCTTTTTCAAAATATATTTTCATATTTTGTGGACATACTCAAACGTTCACAGTTTTAATTATAAAGGGGGATAAAAAATGAATAAGAAAGAAAACCGTGTAATTCCTGTAATTGCAGCCATTGCAATACAACTGTGCCTTGGTACGGCATATATCTGGAGTATATTTCAAAACGGAATAGCAAAAAGCTTATTTGATGGAGATAATGCAGCCGCAGGTCTGACATTTTCACTGATGCTTGCTACATTAACCATTGGAAGCACTATTGGAGGAAAGCTTCAGGATAAATACGGACCACGGAATATAGTAATAATGGGTGGATTAATACTTGCTCTCGGATTTTTTAGCGCCTCGTTTGTTAAACCTTCTACAGCTTGGTTGTTATGGGTAACATATGGTATTATGGGAGGAATAGGTATGGGTTTCACCTATTCGACCACAATTGCCTGTGCTCAAAAATGGTTTCCTGACAAAAGAGGTTTTATTACCGGTATAATAGTTTCTGCTCTTGGTTTTGGCGGAGTGGTATTTACGCCAATAATAGAAATGCTTTTGAAGAATTTTGGCGGGCCTGGAGTTGGCGAGTTTAAAACTTTTATGGTTCTCAGCCTGATTTTTGCTATAACTTGCACTATTGGCGGACTATTTATCAAGAATCCACCTAAAGGTTATATACCCGATGGCTATACGCCACCTGTATCAGGATCAGCTAACGCTGCTGTTGATTATTCCCCTGCTCAGGTTTTAAAAATGCCTCAGTTCTATTTAATAACATTTACCCTTATGCTGGCTTGTATGGGAGGCCTTATGATGATAGGGTTTGCCAAGCCAATAGCAATTGCAAAGGGTATGGCTTCTACAGCAACAATCGGTGTTCTTACAATTTCAATATTCAATTCAGGTGGCAGACTGTTTTGGGGATGGGCCTCTGACAAGTTAGGCAGAAAAAATACAATTGTAATACTTCTTGCCGGAACAGCTATCCTGTCGCTTTTTGTAAATCTGGCTACAGGATACTTGATTTACGTACTAATTGGACTCATCGGTTTCTTCTATGGAGGCTTTTTAAGCAATTTCCCATCCTTCACTGCAGACTTATTTGGGACCAAATATATGGCAACTAATTATGGAATGGTTCTGATAGGCTTTGGAGCAGGTGCTGTTATCTCTTCTTATATTGCAGGATATTATAAGAATATCGCAGCTGCAGACATTAATCTCATGTTCCCTGCTTTTGTAATTGCCTCAATTGCAGCAGCTATCGGAATTCTGCTTATTTTTATCGTAAAAAAGCCAGCAAGAACATGATACCTGAATCATTCATTTAGGCGGAGAGGATTGAGGTAAGGTCACTTGCCTCATCTCTTTGATTACATCATTAAATTGCTAAATATGATACTGCCACATTCATTTCTTTGGTAAAATTTTTTTAATATTAACATGCTTTTCCGGGTCCCTTATATCCTCTTCATATTACCAGCAAAGTACACAAAATTATATTATCAGGTAATGGAAACCCGGGATTGCTCTATGGCTTTGGCGTGTAGCTAATTGTTGCCTGTTCTTCGACCTTTGAGACTTTTCATCCGGCCTATATTTTATGTTAATTAAGAATGTATACTTATTACAGCTCGATTGTTGGGGGCTGTGTTTTTTGTGTCAAGGAACCGTCCCCTGTCATACTATTATGTTGATTTAGTTCCAAAATGTGTTATAATTAACTATAGATTAGTCTCAATTTTTCTACATAAGCTTTCTTGCAT
>JAAZCB010001079.1 GCA_012513545.1 Clostridiaceae bacterium | reverse complement strand
TGGTAGTAAGTCTGACCAAAACAGGGGTATCAAACTTTTCGCTGATTTCAAAAGCCTGCTTTATATAATCCTTACACTCCTGACTGTCTGCCGGTTCTAACATGGGAACCTTGGATGATCTGGCATAGAATCTGCTGTCCTGTTCATTCTGAGAACTATGCATGCCCGGGTCATCAGCTACCATAATGACAAGACCACCGTTTACACCTGTATATGAAACAGTAAACAACGGATCTGCAGCCACGTTCAATCCCACATGCTTCATAGAGCAGATAGATCTGGCACCAGCTATCGAGGAACCAATAGCTACTTCAAGTGCTACCTTTTCGTTTGGTGACCATTCCGAATATATTTCTTCGTATTTTGCAATATTTTCAGTAATTTCAGTACTTGGAGTACCGGGATAAGCAGCCGCAACTGTTACTCCTGCTTCATAAGCACCTCTCGCAACGGCTTCGTTGCCAAGCATTAATTTTTTCATGAGTATCCCCCACATATTCTATATTACATGTATTAGACTTTCATTGTCATAGTTATTATAAAGTATTTGGCTAACAAAGTAAATATAAAGTGATAAACTGTAAACCATACATTCCCAATATACTCCTGGAACTTTATGGCCAACACCTTTCGTCATTTATTCACAGTATGAAAGAATAGTGTTTTCAAGCTCTTCTTAAAAAACACTATTCTTCTTCAAATCAAAAATTATCGTATTATTTCACAATACCGGTATTCAATAAAATTGTCACAAATATAGAGGTTACCAGAGTTAAAATAACCGAGAAGACAAACGCTATCCTGATAACCTTGTTTTCTTCACCCAACTTATCAATAGATGCAGCTGCGTTTTGAAGCTTTGCCGGGGATATAACACTTGCCAGACCGCCCCCGAATGCCAAAGCTGCTGCAAGAAGAATAATGCCATTCTGGCCAAAATTCAGATTCTTGCCTGTAGTCATTGTATACCTTACAAACATTCCTATTGTCGAAGCTTCACTTCCTGTTATAAAGCCTCCGAACAAGCCAATAAAACTAACAACCGTGCCGTAGGCATTCTGAAACATCTGGGATGAATAATCCGCAAGAACCTTTACCATACTGTCGGCAGCTTGCTCTTTTGCAACCATATCATATCCCGACATGTTCATAATTTCACCTATTGCAAAAAAAATGGCAGCTGAAAATACAGGTCTTGGAGCTCTTTTCCACCATGTCTTAACTGTGTCTTTGATTTGTGCTGCTGTAGGACGCAGGAAGGGTATTGATAATAAAACACTTACCAATATCCATGTATATGCATTCCAAAGAGCTCTTGTATCTATACCTTTGCCATTAGCTGCAATGCCATTTATCGTAAGCTTCATGAATGGATTGGCATAGAAGAAATCAAATACGGGTTTGGGTAAATTAATAATCAGAATCAGCACTATCAGCATCGTCCATGGAAGTAAAGCCTTCCAAAGAGGAAACTTCTTTTCATATTCTATTTCTTCCTTTGTAAGTATACTTCTGTCAATTACCTTCTTACCAGTTACGACCAAGTATATAACCATTGCTATGATTACAGCAATACCGCTCAATATGCCGGTCAACGCTACAAGGTTTTCCACCCTGTTTGTAAAGTAGGATACAATACCTATAACAGCACCCGATATAAGGCAAGGTAAGTAACCTTTCTTAATACCGTTCCATTTGTCAACAATCCAGAGCATACAGAATCCTATTAATGTTGATACGATGGGGAGAAACATATAGAATATTTTACCTGCGTCAGTCAGTGATATATCATATCCGAAAAAATCCTTAGCAGCACCTACAAATACAACTATAGGAGCTCCAAGTAAGGCATAGGTACATAATGAGTCATAGCCTATAGCCGGAAGGGCAATTGCCACATAAGTTGAATAACCCATTGCAAGCAGAATTGGCGGCAGAAGAGATACAGGAGTTGCTCCAACAGCAACCATTAATGTTCCAAAGCCAATATTTAGCATCATAATCTGAACAGCTCTGTTTTCACTCGATATGGTTTTAATAAATATAATTACCCTTTTCAGAGCACCTGTTTTCTCCATGAACGCCATTTGAAAAAGTGAAGTAAGAACAATCAGTGATACGGCAAATGATTTAATAAGACCTGCCAGCGTAGATCGTAAAACAACTTCAAGAGATGTTTTAAAGAATAATACAGCAACAGCCGAAATAATTATCCAACCAACAATTCCACTTATATCTGCCGGCTTTTTCCAGACTATAAGCATGCACAATATTACCACTATTGGTAACAGCGTTAATAATAGAGACCCCACTTGTCCCATGTCCTACCATCCTCCAAGTTTTAAATTTCAATACCTACCGTACTGCCTTCCTGCAAGGTTTGTACTAGGAAATTGATGTGCTTTTGAAATACATTAAAGTATATTCTCAAGTTGCCCGTAAAAG
>JAAZCB010001078.1 GCA_012513545.1 Clostridiaceae bacterium | reverse complement strand
CTAAATAAGGTTTCGAAATTTGTCCTAATACGATGACTCCATCGACCCGCGATTCGCGTAAAACCCGTGGTACTTCGCAATCAAATTCGGCTTGCTTGGACAATACCTCCAAAATCCCATAATATCCATGATTAGCTAAACGATCGATAATTGTTTCATAAATTTGAAAATAGAAATCATAACCGCGGACTAAAAATTTCTTTGATACAATAATTCCTACATTGTTTGTTAAACCTTTCAGCATGAGCTTGGGAATCGGATTATAGACATAACCCATTTCGCGGGCTTTTTCTTGAATTTTTTCTTTTAACTCTTGACTTACGCCTTCTTTGTTATTTAAAGCTTTCGAAACAGTAACTGTACTGATCCCCATGCTATCAGCAATATCTTTCATCTTTATCGTTTTTTTTGCATTTTCGATTTCCAACACACCCTTTCATAGGTTAAATGATTATGGAAGTACATGATTTTTCACTTAAGAGTATATCACAAAGAATCAATAAATCAATTAAATTATTAAAAAATGTGCAATTTGAGCCACAAACGGCGAAAAAATAAGAAAGGTGCACCCCTAAAACAGAAATGCACTCTTGTAAACGAAAGGATTTCTCATTTACAAACACACTATTAGAAACCCAAATTTGAAATTAGGATTTAATTTTCAAAATAGCGTTTATGATACTATCATAACAGCTCCAACCTGGAGCAAATTTATATTCATCTACCGAAACAGCCGGTACATATATTTGTAAATCATAACCTGCGTCCCAAAACAAACCTTCATTATTTTAAGGGAGTTGTTGGTGGCACTTCGAAAAAGTAGTGTCACTTCGGAAAGTAGTGTTCCCTTCGTTACACTAGAACACCTATTGAAGGCATATTTGCCAATTGTGCGGTTTTTCACTAATTTTAGTTCTTTTTAGATACTTTTTTGATTGAATAATTATGTACGTATATTATGTACTAGTTTAATATTTTTATATTCGTTTTAATATTAAGTAGTTCCATTTTTTTATACAATTTGCATGGTATTTGAATATTAAATGAATCAAGAATCAATTTTAAGTCTTTATTATCAATGTCGTAAAATCTATATAATCCATTAGTAACTTCAGCAACACTCCATATATTAAGAGCATCTTGAATTCTCTTGCCACTTAAGTCCATTTCCCAATTCTTTTTATTTTGCTTGTTTGGTTCTTTGCTATGGTTATAGCTTACTATCTTATTTTGTATTATTCGTATTACTGTCAAAGCAATCATACAAATAAGTAAATGGGCATTAATATGAGATTCTGTTCTAACAAACATTGGTCTACTTTCCAGATTACCTTTCAATACCCTAAATTGATCTTCAATTCTAGATAATCCATGGTAAGTGTCAATTATTTCTTTATCAGGCATATTAAGTTCTGAAGTTACTATTTGATAGTATCCAAATTGTGCTTTATATTTTTCAATTTTTACAAAATCAATTAATGGTTTTAAATCTCTTGAGTTTAAAATTTCACCAGTTTTATTATTAATGACATCATTCTTTAGGAATCTTCTTAGACTATTTGATTGTGTTTTAGTTATTCTAAAAGAATTGGGGTTATTTTGTAACTTATCAATGAACTCTAAGAATGATTTATTCTCGGCGATTTGTTTATCATAAAACTTCTTACTCCAATATACAACGACTTTTTCAACGATATCTTTATATTCCTTATCATTTATTTTGACTTTTCTTTTTACTATATGAGATTTATATTTAAATTCTTTACTCTCAATAATATAATCATCTGGAGAAAATAACCTATAAGGTTGTAACTTCTGGTAACTCATTATTCTTCAAACAAGATAATTTAAATTATATTATGGTAATGACTCCTGAGAGATTACTTTATACACTTATTTCATATCCAGAAATGTCAATCGATTACCTTTTTATTGATGAGGCACATAAACTTTCTGAACCCGATGGTAGAGCAACCTTTTATTTCAAGGTTACTGATATGTTGATAGAAAGGCCAAGAGAACCACATGTTATTCTAGCTTCACCAAACATACCGAATCCAGAGGTTTACCTAAAAGCCCTTCCAATAGAACAAGTTGAAAACCCTACGTTTTTAAGAACTACATTCACTCCAGTAAGCCAGATGAAGTATGTTTTAGATACAGTTGCAAAAGAATTTATAGTTTTCAATGAACACTCAAAGAGACGAAACCCGTTTGATAAAATTGATTCATTAGATCCTTCTGATACACCATCAAGTTTAATTAGAGAACTGATAGAAAAAGATAAAAAGAAATCAAACATTATCTATTGCTCTGGTAGAGAACGTGCTGTTGAAATGGCTAGAGCTTATGCAGATCCACTTACGTATTTAGGAAACAAAGTTCTTGATGATGTTG
>JAAZCB010001077.1 GCA_012513545.1 Clostridiaceae bacterium | reverse complement strand
ATTTCTATTCTTTTTCTTAATACCTCAAGCTTTATTACTTCGGTTTGACCTTTTCTTAAGATACCTAAAGTTACTTTTGTACCTTCCTTGCCTTTGATTAGTGCAGCAATTTGATCGTCGGTTTTATCTTTGACAATTTGCCCCTCAACATCTACAATTATATCTCCCTTCTGAATGCCGGCTTCTTCAGCGGGAGAAGCTTTAAACACTTCATTGACCTCTACGTCCTGATTCTCTCTGGTAAACGATATGCCAATTCCTTCATATGCTCCTTCTATTCCTCCTATAAATCCTTCGGCCTCTTCAACTGAAAAGTATGTCGTATAAGCATCCATAGTACCGAACATTCCTTTAAGTGCACCTTCTATAAGCATTTTATCCGTAACTTCACCTTTGTATTTCTCTTTAATCATTTCAATAACACTATTGAGATAACCCGTTTCATACTCCTTTACATTCTCCGCCGGCTCCTGTGCTGCATAAACCGTACTTAGTGTTATGCAAAACACCGTTGCAAGAGCAAGTATGGTTTTTAAGACATCCTTATACACATTAATTCCCCATTTCCTTAGTTAATAAATTTCATACACTTATCACTGGTAATTTACTATCCTTTCCCTGTAATCCTTTTTAATATCCTCTCTCATATAGTTTATAAACTTGTTTATAACTACTGCGGCTCTATCCTTGGTCAGAAAATCTCCGGGTTTGAAATATCCCCTGTCGTCACCTAGCACAAGACCTATTCTCTGAGCAACATATACTGACTTACGGGCATATTGGGGTATGTTGTCATTATCCCTGAAGGTAGTCTGTGCACCATTCTCAGGAGCCAGGCCCTCCAGGCCGAGCACACGTATAATTATGGTTATTGCATCGGCCATACTCAGATAACTTTCCGGAGCAAACCTATCATTCCCTATTCCGCTTATCATCCCCCTTTTGTAAGCGTTATTTATATTCTCAAAATATTTGCTTTCGGTTGAAACATCCATAAAAGGAGATATTGCATCTTCAATTGTTTTTTTTCCTGTTCTGACTGTCCTGGTAGTAGTAAGTGCAGGATCTTCAGGAACCTCCCTGGCCGCAAGTACTATTGCCTCTGCAAACTCAGCCCGTGTCATAATCTCTTTTGCGTTGAAGCTGCCTGCGTTCTCTTTAAATATCTCAAGACTAAATAGCATCTTTATATCATTTTCAGCCCAGTGACCCCTTAGATGACCCAACTCAGGGACAATTAACCTTGTATTTACAGGAAAGCTTTCAAGCTTCAAATTATCCCTTGTCTCAATAATCCTCTCTGTTGATATTCCCTGAGAGTCAAACTCGGGCATTCTGGCTGTATACTGCATCACGCTGCTGTTATACTGGGTTTGCACAAATCCTCCCTCAAAGCTTATTGTCTCAGGCTCGTTTTCAATATATTTTATCTGCTTTGCAGTAGTAGTCGAAAGACTGACACTGGCAGTTCCGCCCCATTTGTCAATATTATCGCCGTTATTTGTCTCAGCCTGTATAATATAGTTCAGTACCTGGGTTTCTGTAGTGCCCCAATACTGGTTGTAACCGTAAAAGTCTCCTGAAACCTCTACAGTAACTGTTCCTCCGGAAGTTGTCGTTCCTGTCTGATATGTCTTTCTTCCCCACAGGTTTCCGGCAAAATAGTCTACTGCAGGCTTTGAGTCAATAATATCAGACCTTGATAAATCATAATTCCTCATGGTATAAGTTGTGTTCCCAACCTTTATTACCTCATTGGGCCTGGTATTCAGGCTTGTTTCCTCTATTGTCTGTCCGTTTTCCTTTTTGGTAAGTATTGTGTTGTATGATAGAGTCCTGGTTAGTGTTGCCTCCTTTTCCTGGTTATCCAATTTGTATGTATAGTTTGAGGTTACAATATCCCGGCCTGTGGCTTTGTCCTGTTTTTTAGTCTTTTTTATGGTCAAAGTCCCTTTAAGCTCTATAGGCTTACCGGTTATGAAGCATACCTCCTTATAGTCAAGCGAGGTCTTGTCCGGTGCTTCACCTGAGGATATGCCGCCTTCGTAACCTGAATCACCCATCCTTGCGTGTACAATACCCATATTAATGTTAAACGTAACCAATACCACCAAAATATATTTTAATATATTACGCTGCAAGTTGTACACCTCCGAAATTCTTAAGTTTCTTAATAATTCATGATTTTATTCTACAAAAATGATGTAAGCTTCTCCTGTTTTACCGGTATCCTTTTTAACAACCCTTATATTATCGCCCTTCTCAAGTTCGGACGGTTTTACAATTCTGTTGTTTTTCAGAATTATGCTGTTCACTAAAATAGTAAGGCTCATATCTTTGCTGTCTTCCCAGATATAATCTGAATTGTTATAAATCTTTGCATTAACAAGCCTAATACCGGTAGTTTCCTGACCACCATATTCATCAGTGGTTCCTCCGCTTATTTCATGAATCTCACCCTTCACATTTATATTACCGTAGGGTACGGTACTTATCAACTCAGCGTCCAATCCTTTTGCAACAACATATACCGTTCTGTCCTCATAACTTGCATCTCCGGTATCAGTGAAATTCCTTTGTCCCACAACACCATTTCCATCAAGAATCTGTGTATTTCCCGTAAGCCTGAAGGATTTAGGTGTATTGTAGTAATCCCATTTCAGACCTGAAAGCTCCGAAAAGGAATTAACTGTAAAGTCATTAAACTCGTTAATTGCTGAAATTCTTGCCCTGTAAACTTTAAAAAAGTCTGGGTCGGATCTTTCATTTATTTCAACTACGCTAGCATAGTAGTCCCCATTATAGTCTCTGTTTGCGACAACATAAGCCTGATCTCCGGTTCCTATGCTGCTTCCCGAAACCAGTCTGCTGTTCTTTACAATTATTGTTCCGTTATCGTAGGCTATATTTTTGTAAGCCTTATCAAGCTTAATATTTCCCGTATTCCCAGCAGCGTTTGAAGAGATACTGTCATCCAATACAGGGACTTCAACATCATCATTATCCTTAACCACTACAAGAACAGCTTTTTCTTCTCCACCATAATCCTTCTCCACAGCTATATAAGCTTCATGATTCCTTATAAGACTGGTAACAGAGTTCCTGTCAATCTCTGTGTTACTCTTAAGGATTGTGCCTTCCTCTGAAAGGCTTACTGTCTTTAATCCATTCTGTTCAGTCCTTATCCATTTGCCATTCTTTAAGACTTCAAGATTTTGCACTACAAGCTTATCCAGCCTATTATCAATGTCTTTAACCATTCCTTTATAAATGTTTGCTATAAAATGCTCACTGCCTTCAATAGTAATTTGCTTTAATTCTGTAGAGTTTCCTGTTGCATTGATGAGCAGCCTGACCCTGTCACCATCCTTTAGATCTTTATATCCCACAGCTGCCCCATCAAGAATAACGGGTAGACCCTCATTGATATCAAAAAATTGATAACCGCCATCATCATATCTTACAGAAAGGGTAAGGGATTTTTTTGACATAACCGTACCAAATTTCAAAGAATAATTGTCTACCGCGCTGATTTTTTCGATATTACCCTGGTCGTCAAGCTTGATATAAGCAGAATCTCCTGCTTCAACAGCTTCAATTCCTGCATTCCTT
>JAAZCB010001076.1 GCA_012513545.1 Clostridiaceae bacterium | reverse complement strand
TGCTGCTTAATAATGAGCTGTGTGTGTGTGAAATTTTTGCGACTCTGGATATGTCGCAGCCCAGGGTATCACGGCAGCTGGCGATCCTCAAACAGTCAAAAATAATAAAAGACAGAAGAGAAGGAAAATGGATTTACTATAGAATTGACGAGAATGAGAATACAAAGCATTTAATGAGCATTCTTACATTTGTGCCTGATTGGCTTTGCGACGATGCTGAATTCAACAATGACAGGTCAAGCTTTAAGAAAATTTCTGTGATAAAAAGCAAGCTTTCAAGCTGTGAGGGCTTGCTGACTGGGGGTGAAAAGCTTGGAGAATAAAAGCTGCTGTGGCTCTAATAATAGTGAGCCAAAAGCCAAAACGGTAAAAATCAAACCTAAAATTAAGGCATCCAGCTCCCAGGGAACAACTACTCCTGTAAAGGAGAAATCCTGCTGCTGTGGTGGAAGTGAAAAGTGTTCTTCCAATCCCATTACTCAATATGACAAAAACGAACATTGGATTATTGACGAGATAGAAACTGATGCAGGTATGGCACCCCGGATATCAACTCAAATGGCCTTTTCAGACACATTAGGGGCATGGAAGGCCCGGTGGGGAATCAACAGGATGAACTATAAAATAAATCCCGGCGTATATGCTGTAGGAACCCCTGATAAATCTTCACCTGTACTTGTAACTGCTAACTATAAATTGACGTTTGATGCTCTCCGAAAGGAGTTGTCAGATTTTGACGCTTGGATTTTAGTGCTTGATACAAAGGGGATCAACGTGTGGTGTGCTGCGGGAAAAGGCACATTCGGAACAAGGGAACTTGTAAACCGTATCGGTAAAGCAAGACTTCATGAGATTGTAGCTCACAGGACATTGATATTGCCGCAATTGGGAGCGCCGGGGGTAAGCGCCTACGAGGTAACAAAACAAACGGGCTTTAGGGTAATATATGGAACAGTAAGAGCAAAGGACATAAAAGAATTTATAAATTCAGGCATGAAAGCAACAGATGAAATGCGAACTGTAAAGTTCAATATAATTGATCGTATGGTCCTGACACCGATGGAGCTTGTAGGAACATTCAAAGTTTCTTTGATAATTTTTGGGATACTCTTTTTATTAAATCTTTTTGCTATCAACCCATTTGGAATAACTGACTTTTATGCATATGCAGGCGCATTGGCAGTAGGCTGCGTGATAACTCCTATACTTCTTCCATGGATTCCGGGGAGCGCTTTTGCCTGGAAAGGGTGGCTTTTAGGGCTGGTGTGGGGTGTATCAGTAAATTTGCTGAATGGATGGGCGGTATCACCTTCGCTCAGTCTTATAAGAGGGCTTGGTTATTTGCTGGTGCTACCTTCCGTTTCTGCGTTTTATGCCATGAACTTTACAGGCTCATCAACCTATACCTCATTGTCAGGTGTTTTAAAGGAAATGAAGATAGCGGTACCTGCAATTGTGATATCTATAGGCTTGGGGACAATCCTGATTTTGGCTAACAGCTTTTTTAGACTGTAAGGAGGAGAGCTATGAAGAACCGATATTTGAAAAATGTTGTCACTCTGAAGATGGATTCTGGTAAATGCACCGGATGTGGAAAATGTATCGAGGTTTGTCCGCATAAGGTGTTTGACTTGCATGGTGGGAAATCCGAAATCATAGACAAGGATGGGTGCATGGAATGCGGCGCATGTGCAAAAAACTGCCCGTTTAATGTAATAGAAGTCAAGCCGGGAGTAGGATGTGCTTATGCAATTATAATGGGGTGGCTGACAGGAAGTGAGCCGAGCTGTGATTGTTCAGGCGGCAGTAATAACAGCGGGTGCTGTTAAAATAAATCTGAGGTCGGAGATGGGAAGTGAGAGAAGGGGAAATTACAAAAACGTAATTCGATCTTTAAATACAAAAAAATATTATATTCCTATAGGAATATAATATTTTTTTGTAAAGCTATTGACATATATTTCTTCAGGCATTAAAATGAATATAGCCTATAAAACATATAAGAATACTATGGTATAAATTGTTTGGGACTTTGTTCCCATATATTATTAACACAATCACGACTAAAGTGATAAGAATACTATTAATGGGGGTTTTAATATGTCAGACAGGAAGGAAGAATTGTTTAAAAAGCTATCCGATGCCGTAGTTAATATGGAGGAAGAGGAAGCTGTCATACTTTCAAACCAGGTTATCATTGATAAGCATGATGCGTATGAAGCAATAGACAAAGGTCTTGCTAATGGCATGGAAAGGGCTGGCGAGCTATTTGAAGAAGAGGAGTATTTTATTCCCGAACTCTTAATGTGCTCCGATGCAATGTATGCTGGGCTGGATGTCTTGAAGCCGCACATAAAGGCGGATGACAAGGGTGAAAAACATAAAGTTGTAATCGGGGTTGTTGAAGGAGATACGCACGATATTGGCAAGAACCTGGTAAAAATAATGCTCGAAACGTCAGGGTTCGAAGTAATAGATCTTGGCAGGGATATCCCGCCTTTGCAGTTTGTTGAAAAAGCAAAAGAAGTAAATGCAACAATAATTGCGTTATCTACTTTGATGACTACAACGATGGAAGGTATGGCGGAAGTAATAGATATATTAAATCAGCAGGAGATAAGAGGCAGATTTAAAGTAATTGTAGGAGGAGGACCTATATCACAGGGGTTTGCGGAAAAAATCGGAGCAGACGGTTACTCTGTGAATGCAGCAGAGGCAGTCAGACTGGCAAGAAAGCTGGTTGGGGGTGCTGCTTAATGGGATTAGACCAAATGACTCCAATATTTGCGGAAAGACAAGCAAAATGTGGGAGCTGATGACTAAAGCAGGTGCGGATTGTATCAGTATTGACAACGAGGCGGATCTCCTTGAAGCAAAGCATAAAGTAGGCGATAAAGTGCAGCCGATGGGCAATGTGAAGCCTTCAGAAATTATGCTCGAGGGAATAGTGCCCGAGGTGAAGAAAGCTGTTTTTCAATGCATACGGCAAGCTTATGATAATCCAAAGGGCTATATTGTTGCTTCAGGCTGCAGTCTTCCGACAGAGACACCGTTTAAAAACATACATGCAATGATGGATGCAGTAAGAGATATCGGATTTTATTTAAGATAGTACTGACAGATGTGCTGAAAGGAGAAACAAGATGAGTAGTTTAAGCCCTAAGGAAAGGATCCTGAGAGTTTTGAATAAAGAAAAAGCAGACCGTCCCCCTGTTGTTTGCCCGGGCGGAATGATGAATGCGGCAATAGTGGATGTAATGAATAAAACTGGTCATACACTTCCTGAAGCACACCATGATGATAAGCTTATGGCTGAGCTGTCGCACGACGTATATGAATACACGGGCTTTGAAAATTTTGGTATTCCGTTTTGTATGACAGTTGAAGCAGAGGTGCTAGGTAGTAAAATAAACTTTGGATCGTTGGCTTGTGAGCCTAAAGTAGAAAAAGAAGTATTCGCTTCAGTATTAAAAATTGAATATAAGAATATTGACGAGCTTCTTAAAGAGGGCAGAGTAGAATCTGTTATACAAGCAGGTTATCATTTGTCGAAAAAATACCCGGATGTGCCTGTTATAGGGAACTTAACAGGGCCAATAAGTACGGCGGCGTCTATAGTAGACCCCATGCCATTTCTAAAAGAGCTCCGAAAAGACAGAGAAAATGCACACAAGGCAATTGATTATGTTACTGATTTTTTGATTGAATATGCGAAGCTGATGATAGATAACGGCGCGGACCTTATATCCATAGGTGACCCTACTGCAACGGGGGAGATTTTAGGACCAAAGATGTTTGAAGAGTATGCTGTCAGGTATTTGAACAAATTGATTGATGGAATACATTCTTTAAGTGCTCCGGTTATTGTACATATATGCGGAAACATGAATACGGTAAAGAGTCTTATTCCGCAAATCAAATCAGATGCAATCAGTACCGACGCACTGGTAAATCTGAGGTTGTTAAAGGAGGAGTTTCCATCTCTTACGACGATGGGGAACCTAAGCACTTTCCTTCTTGAGTTCGGTACACCTGAAAAAGTATCGGGACAGACAGAACGTTTGCTCAGTGATGGGATTGACATCATATCACCGGCTTGTGGTCTAAGTACATCATCTTCAATTAAAAATATCCAGGCCTTGACCAAGACAGTAAAGGAGGGTAGACAGTAATGGCAAAGGTGATTTTTTACCCCGATAACAAGTCTATTATTGTTGAAAATGGGGTTACCATTCTTAAGGCAGCTCGTAAAGCTGGAATTGTGATTGAATCTCCATTATCCAATTGTTTGTAGAAGCTTCAGTAAGTTTGAAAAGGATATTTATTGGTTTTACTATTGCATCCTTGCTTGCGTTGCCGACAGGCTTCATCCTTGGGGGGGCATTTCCCCTGCTTGAGAGCTTTTTGAAATCACTTCTGAAATTTCTTTCACAAATACCGCCTTTTATACTATTCCCTGTTTTTGTAGTTGTATTTGGTATTGGGGAGAAGGGAATTTATACAGTGATTTTGTGGGCGGCCTTCTGGCCAATTATGTTTACAACAGTCACAGGT
>JAAZCB010001075.1 GCA_012513545.1 Clostridiaceae bacterium | reverse complement strand
TTGCACCTTTGGCTAAAGTTCTTCATGATAACTTCGGTATTGTTGAAGGCTTAATGACTACAGTTCATGCAACAACAGCTACACAGAAAACTGTTGACGGACCTTCAAAGAAAGACTGGAGAGGCGGACGTGCAGCAGCAGGAAACATTATACCATCCTCAACAGGTGCTGCAAAAGCTGTTGGAAAAGTAATTCCTGAATTGAACGGTAAGCTTACTGGTATGGCATTCAGGGTACCTACTCTTGATGTATCAGTAGTAGACTTGACCTGCCGTCTTGAAAAAGCAGCAACTTATGATGAAATAAAAGCTGCTATGAAAAAAGCATCAGAAAATGAACTCAAAGGCATTCTCGGATACACTGAAGATGAAGTTGTTTCTTCAGACTTTATAGGTGATGCCCGTACATCTATATTTGATGCAAAAGCTGGTATTCCTTTGAATGGTAACTTTGTTAAACTTGTTTCATGGTACGATAATGAATGGGGTTACTCAAACAAAGTTGTTGATTTGATTGCATACATGGCTTCAGTTGACGCTAAATAGTAAATACTGAAAATGACTCTTATATATAAAGGTTCGGTTAATAAACCGGGCCTTTTATAAATTCTGAAAGTGTGGAGCAGCCAGTATGTTAATTTTAGTCCGGACTATTGAAATGATAAAAAAAAAGATATAAAATTATAAAGGCTGAAATGAAGCATTCTGGATAAGCTACTCAAGACATCAGAATGCTCAGGCAGGTTAATTGCCATAAAGAATATTATTTGAAAGTGTTTTAGAAAATAACGTTATACATTAAAATAAATATGGGAGTGTGAAATTTATGTCAATGATGAACAAAAAAACTATTGAAGATGTAGAGGTAAAAGGGAAAAAGGTTATTGTAAGAGTTGATTTTAATGTGCCTTTGGATGAAAACAAGAATATAACTGATGATAACAGAATAGTTGGAGCTCTTCCTACTATAAAATACCTTGTTGATAAAGGAGCAAAAACAATACTTGTTTCACACCTTGGAAGGCCAAAGGAAGGCTTTGAGGATAAATACAGCATGAAGCCTACAGCAGTAAGGTTAGGAGAACTTTTAGGCAAACAGGTTATAATGGCTAAAGATGTTATTGGAGAGGATGCCAAGGCTAAAGCCGCTGCTTTAAAAGACGGTGAAGTATTAATGCTTGAAAATGTAAGATTCCATAAAGAAGAAACCAAGAATGATCCAGCCTTTGCAAAAGAATTGGCAAACATGGCTGAAATATATGTTAACGATGCATTTGGTACCGCCCACAGGGCACACGCTTCTACAGCGGGTCTGGCTGATTATCTTCCAGCTGTATGTGGTTACCTTATTCAAAAAGAAATCAAGTTTATGGGCAAAGCCCTTTCAAATCCGGAAAGACCTTTTGTTGCCATATTGGGTGGAGCAAAGGTTTCTGATAAAATTGCAGTTATAGAAAACCTTATTGACAAGGTTGACAGCCTTATTGTTGGCGGAGGTATGGCATACACTTTCTTCAAAGCTAAAGGCTCAAGTATTGGAACTTCCATCTGTGAGGACGATAAGGTGGAACTGGCTAAGAGTCTGATGGAAAAAGCAGCTTCCAAAGGCGTTCAATTACTGCTTCCTGTTGACAATGTTGTAGGTGCAGGATTTAGCAATGACACTGAGCGAAAGGTTGTAGCTTCGGATGCAATACCTGACGGATGGATGGGTATGGACATAGGACCTGAGACAGTAAAGGTTTACTCGGAAGTTATTAAGAACGCTAAAACTGTTGTTTGGAATGGACCTATGGGAGTATTTGAATTTGCTAACTTTGCAAACGGAACAAAAGAAGTTGCAAAGGCTGTAGCTGAGTCAGGGGCTGTTTCAATCATAGGTGGGGGAGACTCTGCTGCTGCAGTTGAACAGCTTGGTTTTGCAGACAAAATAACACATATATCTACAGGTGGAGGGGCATCACTGGAATTCCTTGAAGGAAAAGTGCTTCCTGGTATAGATGTATTGTTGAATAAATAAAGGAAGAGAGGAAATTTTAATGAGCAGAAAAATAATTGCAGCCGGAAACTGGAAGATGAATAAGACCGTTAACGAGGCGGTAGAGTTCGTTGAAGCTTTAAAAGCAAGGGTTTCCGATGCTGATTCAGAAGTTGTTGTAGGAGTACCGTTTGTATGTATTCCTGGAGTCAAGAAAGCAGCAGAGGGTTCAAATATTAAGGTTGCAGCACAGAACATGCACTGGGAGGAAAAGGGGGCTTTCACCGGAGAGGTTTCCGGTCCTATGCTGGCAGGTCTCGGAGTTGACTATGTAATAATAGGACACTCCGAAAGAAGACAGTACTTTGCTGAGACTGATGAAACAGTTAACAAAAAGGTACATGCTGCATTTAAATATGGATTAAAGCCTATTGTTTGTGTAGGAGAATCCTTAACTCAAAGGGAGCAGGGAATAACTGCCGAGCTTGTAAGGTATCAGGTGAAGATAGCTCTGCTTGGTTTAGCTGATAGTCAGGTTAAGGAAACTGTAAT
>JAAZCB010001074.1 GCA_012513545.1 Clostridiaceae bacterium | reverse complement strand
GTGCACCGAAAATATCAAACACGCTTCCATCAAAAGCATAGTTGGATAATTGTAATATTTTGTCACACTCAGTAATCTCTACATAATTGGTGTTCCTTACAAGCCTCACAACACTCCTGTGTGTCACCTCAACCCCTTTGGGCTGCCCTGTAGAGCCTGACGTATACATAACGTATGCTAGATTCTCTGGAGCTATGTCTACTCCAATATTATCACTTTCAATATTACTGTTGTTTCCGTCCTCAATAAATATACTGACACCCTCATAGTCAAGAGTACCGGTATATTTCCTGTCCAATAGCAAGAACTTGACACTGGCATCTTTTAACATGTATTCAATCCTTCCAGCAGGATACTCGCTATCTATAGGCAAATAAGCTCCTCCTGCTTTCAGAATTGCCAGTATTCCTATCATCATTTCAAAAGACCGTTCGGAGATAATCCCTACAATGCTTTCATTGACTACCCCTTGCTGTATAAGTAGTCTTGCAAGACGATTTGCATTTTCATTAAGCTCTCTGTAGGTAAGCTGTTTGCTGCCGGATTTCAAAGCCGGCTCGTCAGGAGTCTTTTCTGACTGCTCTTCAAATAATTTCACTATGGATTTTTGCTCAGGGTATAAAGCAGCAGTATCATTAAATGGTCCAAGAAGCATACTTCTTTCTTCTTCGGGTAATATCTGCAGCTCTGATATGGTTGCATCCTGACATTTGACAATTGCCCTTAGGAGCTCATGGTAATGTGTAAGCATTCTCCTTGCGGTATCTTTTTTATATAGCCGTGTACAGTATTCAAGGTTAAGTTCGAGCTTACCTCCCTGCTCTGCCGCACTGAGTGTAATATCAAACTTGGCTATCTTATATTCAAATTCGTATGACCTGTAGTGTAATTGGTCTATTTTTATTTCACCCATGTCAATATTCTGCAGTGAAAACATGGTATCAAATATTGGATTCCTGCTTAAATCACGCTTTACAACAACCTTTTCAACCAGTTCTTCAAACTGGTAATCCTGATTGTCGAAAGCTGCCAAAGTAGACTGTCTTACATCAGATAGGAATTCCCTATAAGTCTTGTCTTTTGAAGGATAGTTTCTTAAAGCAAGAGTATTTACAAACATTCCCACAATATTTTCAAGCTCTGCGTGGGAACGCCCTGCTACAGGTGAACCTACTACAATATCTTCCTGACCCGAGTATTTTGAAAGAAGTATATTGTATGCCGACAAAAGCACCATGAACAAAGTCGCGCCATTTTCAGATGCAAGTTTGTGAAGACCTTTTAAAGTTTCTTCATCAACGGTGTATTTTTCGTTCACTCCTTCAAAGCTCTGTACAGACGGCCTGGGAAAATCAGGTATTATTTCAAGAACAGGTATATCTTCTGAAAATACTTCTTTCCAATAAGCTTCCTGTTTTGCAAGCTTTTCGTTCTGCAAATTGCCATTCTGCCAAACTGCATAGTCTTTGTATTGTATACGGAGCTCATCAGGATTTTCACCGTTATACAGCTTTGATATATCTTCAAAAATTATCCGTATTGAAGACCCATCCGAAATTATGTGATGCATATCAATAAGGAATACATGCCTTTTCTCATTAACCCTTATCAGGCATACACGCAAAAGAGGTGCAACCTCAAGGTTAAATGGACGTATAAACCTTTTACTAATACCCGGTATTTCATTCTCTTCTGCTTCAACATATTCAATATCCAGAACTACACTGTCCGCTATTCTCTGAACCGGCTCGTCTCCCTCCATATGAAACGAGGTTCTGAACGATTCATGCCGAATAGCAATCTTTTGCAATGCGCTTTTAAAACGCTCGACATCAAGGCTGCCTTCTATGTACATACCTATAGGCATGTTGTAGCTTGTACCATTCATATCCATACGGTTTAACAGATAAAGTCTCTTTTGTGCAGCCGATAAAGGATAGAATTCCCTTGTAACTACTGCATCAATTGACACAAACTTGCTGTTTGAGGTCTGTTCTATATGAGCTGAAAGCTCCTTTATGGTAGAGTTCTTAAATACCTCTTTAATAGGAACTTCAACCTCCAGCTCCTTATGAAGCCTTGAAACCAAAACTGTTGCCGTTAATGAATTCCCACCCAGATCGAAGAAGTCATCATTTACCCCAATATTCTCTACTCCGAGTACATCCTGCCAGATTTCTGCAAGTTTTATCTCAAGCTGGGTAGAAGGAGCTTCATACAAGGCTCCTGTGTCTATTTCACTCCCCACCTGGGGTAATGCCTTCCTGT
>JAAZCB010001073.1 GCA_012513545.1 Clostridiaceae bacterium | reverse complement strand
TTCAGCAGTGCAGATATAATTGCCCCGGCTGTAACACCGATAATAATGCCGATAAGCCCACCAAGGCCTGTCATAATAATCGATTCTGTAAGAAATTGCAATACAATGTCTCTCTTCTGGGCCCCTAGAGCTTTTCTGGTACCTATCTCCCTTATCCTTTCAGTAACTGAAACAAGGAGAATATTAACTATACCTATTCCACCAACTATAAGGGTTATAACTGCTATTACAAGGAGTACAGTTGACAGAATATTCATTAAATCGGAAAGTGATTTCTGCATCTCTGCCGAATTACTCGCTCTGTACATATTCTTATTACGCTTTGAAAACTCCAGAGCCTTGACTATTCTGGTTCCAATTTCAGTCAGTTTACTCTTGTCAACCACAGAAACCTCTATGTAATCGATCTTTCTTAAATTGAAATAAGTAAGATATGTCGATAACGGCATGTTAATTGTTGTAGGATAATCATCTCCAAGCATATTGGCAAAAAAATCATCCCCGGTATTCATAACTCCGATTATTCTTAAGTTGATAAATTGATCCGAAGAATTTTTTAATGTTATCACTTCACCGATAATATCTACGGAGTTATAGTACTTTTTTGCATAGCTTTCATTTACAACCACTACATTTGCTTTAGTTGAAACATCAATGTCATTAATAAACCTGCCCGAACGCATCTCATTCGGCCAAAAATTGAAGGATTGAGATGTTACACCCACCACAATGGCATCTCTGGCATTTGCTCCAACCCTTACTTCCGCCAATTGCTGACCGCCTGCATGAATATTCTTTATATCCGGAACTGCCTTCTTTATTAGTTCAATATCTTCCATCTTAAGCCAGTCATTTTCATTAATCGACTTTGAGCTGGGCATTATTGTAATAATGTTAGCACCAAGCTTCTCAAACTGAGCACTCATAAATGCCTGAGCTGCAGCTCCTATTGCTACAATTGTTATTACTGAAAAAACACCCATGACAATTCCCAGCATTGTAAGTATGGATCTTAATTTATTTGATTTTATATTATCTATGGCTTGTAATAAACTTTCAGTAAAACTCATAAAGCCTACCTCATTTCTATTTTCCCTTGGTGATTCTTGCAGTCGCACCATCAGTGTAACTGGGTTTGGGATACAATACAACAGAATCACCTGCATTAAGGCCCTCAACCACCTCTGCATCAAGTTCTGAAGTTATTCCCAGTTTTATTGGCCTTTTAATCATTTTGTTATTCTTATCAACAATAAAAACCAGCTTATTTCCTTTTTCGTCTTCAGTAAGCATGTCGAAGGAAACTATCACTGCATCTTCTCTGGTCTTTGTAGTTATTTTACTATTTACAGTCAAACCGGGCTTTAGAGCAGAACTTCCATCGAGGATGGCTATTACGACCTCAACGAGTGTTTCCTCACCCGCTGCAACTATTTTCTTCTTTGCTACCGCCGATATACTCTCAATAACACCCTTAACGCTCTCTCCTTCTCCGATGGCATCGCCGGATATTTCAACACTCTGTCCTTCAGTAATGTCTTTTACATAAAACTCCTTTACGTCTGAGCGTATTTTTAATTTTTCAGGAGCCAATATGGAAAATCCCGGAAGCGAAGTGTTCGTATACCCTCCTTTTTCAAGGTTAATTTCAGTTATGACTCCATCAATTGGACTTAACATGTTTTCATTTGTAGTTTTTATCTTTTTTTCAAGCTCGGCAATTTTAAGCTTTACTGCCTGAAGATTTTTTTCACTGATTTGAAGCTCGAGGTTTTTGCTGTTTTGTGATTGTGAATTTGATTTTTGTGCTTCCAAAAGGCTTTCTTCAGCGTTTTTCCTGTTCTGTTGAGCATTATTATAACCAAGCTCCGCTTCATGCTTAAGACTCTCAGTCCTTTCAAACTCAGAGCGGGATATTGCATTAGCCTCCAACAGCTGCTTACTGCTGTTATAATTGTTTATAGCTTCATCAAGCTGTCTTTTTGCATTTTCAACCGCTTTGTCCGCCAAATCCACTGCACTCTTTAGAGTCCCTACACTTCTTGTGGCGTCAGTATTTCTGAGTTTACTGATAGTCAGTTCCTGGATTTGCATGTTTATCCTCATCTGCTCAATTTCAGAATTGAATGAATCCATATCAAGCTCCACAAGCTTTTGACCTTTGGTAACCTTTTGGTTTTTACTGACATATATTTGCTTAACCTTCACCGGGTCATCGTAATAAATATCTACTTTTTCAGTTGCTTCAACAACACCGCTTGCAGATACAACAGATGAGATTTTTCCTTTCTCAATTGTCTTTACCTTAACATCAAAGGTTTTTCCACCTGAAAACGACGGAACAGAACCTTGTGCCATATTTGCAACTATTATTACAGATAATAGAATAACCCCTGCAATACCAATAATTATCTTTTTGCTCATTCTGCTTCCCCCAAATTATTCAATTAACCCAAATCCTGTAGAAAACTCGCAGCCATTATATTTCCCATAATCTATATACGCCTGATAAGCAGGAAGTGTCTGAAAAATATCTGCTATATGAGTATAACGTTTGCATTATTGCTATTCTTGAATAAAAAGAATTATACCATAATCAGCTATATTGCACCAGCATTTTATAATAAATATAAATTTTTTCTAAATGATCCCGCTGATAAAAGTATAACCGGAATAATCAATAATGAGCTAAGCTTCCATCCTTCATAGCGTTTCTTTCACACTGCTTAAAAACATACAAGCCAAGTAAAAAGTATCCTATTCCTATGACTGCAGTTGATAGAAGTGAAAGTACAGGAATTTGCATAATACCTGCCTCCTTAACCATAACATCCCTCATAAGGTTTGCAGCCAAAGTTCCAGGCAGAAACCTTGCCCATATAAAAGCACCATTAACCGGTAATGCAACAAGTGCAACAAGTGCAAATTGAACAAGCTGCATAAAAGCGTCTATCTTTTTAAATATCAGTTGAACTCCTCCAAGCATAAAACTCAAACCAACAACAGGTAACAGAAATAATATTCCCAAAGGAGCTATTGATACAATATCCATATTCAGATCCCGACGACCGGTTATAAGAATCATTATTAAAAATACTGCTACAACCATGACAAAGTTTATGAGAACACTGACAAATATTCTGAAAATTGTTACTTTTATATATCCATACGGAGACATATACAGTTGTTCAAGGATTCCTTCCCTTGCCTCATTTCTCAAATTGTCGGATATTTCCTGGTAAATGATCAATGCAAACATCCACATTGAATACCCTACTATAAGGTTCCCCAAACCTTCTCCATAACCCTCGGAATTTCCGGCAAACCCTTTATACCCCATGAAAATCAATATAAATATAACAAAAATCGCTACCAATCCTCCAATAGAATTGAAAAAATACCTTTTAGTCATAATCCATTCACGCTTTATGTGAGCCAACAATAAAACAACATTACTCATCATTTATCACCCCTTACTATTTTAATAAACACGCTTTCAAAATCTATCTCTTCCCTGTTGATTGATTCTATCATTATCTTCTCACGGCGTAATATTTCCATGATTGCATATAATATTTCGGTGTCTTCGAGGTCTACAAGAATATTAACACCATTCTCTGTTTCTTCAATATTTGTATGCTTTATAGACAGTACGTCTGCTTTTTGCCCTTCTGACAAGCTTCCTTTAAGGTTTAAGCGATAGGATTTTACCTTGAACAGTTCTAAAACATTGTCGATATTCTCATCTGTTACAATCCTGCCTTTATTTATTATTATTACTCTTTGACACACAGCTTCAACCAGATGCATGTCATGCGTTGTAAGAAGTATTGTCTTTCCCTGTGCTGTTAAACTTTTTAGCAAAGTCCTCATTTCAAGGGCAGCCTCAACATCAAGTCCCAGAGTAGGTTCGTCAAGTATAATTATGGGTACATCTTTGATCAGCGCAACTCCAAGAGACAATTTCTGCTGCATCCCTCTTGAAAGGTTTTGCACCGGTACGTTTATCTTGTCCTTTAATCCAAGGATCTCTACAAGTTCACTTATCTTTCCTGCAATCCTCCCTGAAGGTATACCGTGAAGAGCAGCAAAAAACTCAAGATTCTCTTTCACTGTAAGTGGCCAGTAAGTATTTCTATTCCCCTCCAGGACAGCACTAATATTCCTTAACGCTTTTTTCCTCTCGATCCAGGGGTTATGCCCACAAATTTCAATCTTTCCTCCATCAGGTGCTACAAGACCACAAAGCATTTTTACGGTTGTAGTTTTTCCAGCCCCATTTGCTCCTAAAAATCCTACAAGCTCACCTTTTCCAACAGAAAAAGAAAGGTTGTCAACAGCAATTACTTTTTCTTTGTTCTTACTGTATTCTTTTTTAAGATCAGTTACACACAGCATTATTTTACCATCCTCTCTATTATACTGAACCCCTCTTAATATACTACCTGTATAATTCTGACTTTTAAATTATATAGCATTTTTCTGTTATTCAGAATCCGTCTCTTTCAATTATCACCCAAAGTGCTCTCTAATTCTGATATACTGCCAAATTAACATACCTTCCGCTTTCTTCATAAAGTATCTTCTTTTCCATAAGCTTTCCAATTGCAGATTTCAATTCATCCGCCTCGACACGCCCGGTGCCTTCATCGATTTTTTTCTGTATTTCCTGTAACGAACTAATCTCGTCACACAACAAAAATACTTCTTTCTCGAGGTTTTCCAAATAGTATTTTCTAGCCTCAGTATTATTATTGTCCAGCGGCCTGTTATCCTCAATCAATACCTTGCCATCAACCAATCTGTAATTGAGATAATATTTTTTTTCTTCATAGGTCTTCTGCCATCCGTAAAAGGCTGTTATCAATTCTCCAATATAGCTCATAACAAGACTTTCAGAGTTCTCAAAGGCAAAATCAAAGGTATATGCAATATTCATCAGATTTATTTTAGGGTCAGGATATATAAGACTAAATGTCGCTTTAGGCTTAATATCAACTATTCCATATTTCTGAGGATCATTAAAATATGGGCTGAACCTGTCCAGTGCAATTGGGATAATCATACCTGCTGAAGGGGGCTGCAGATGATACAGCAATGGTACCAGTTCTATCATTTTGTCATAGCTTTCCTTCTCTTCCCAAGGCATCCTGTATAATAAGTTCCATGCCACGTATATTCCAAACTCACTGGAGAATTTTAAGAATTGTATATTCTGTATTGCACTTACGCCCTTGCGCAATAGTTTTAATAGCTTAGTGTCCAGACTTTCTATTCCTGCCTGTACAAAAGTAATCCCGGCTTGAGCCAGCAAACTCATTTCCTTCCGGCTCATGGTGGCTTTTACCTCATAAAAAATATTATATCCGAGCTTCCTGTTTATCATTTCAGGCAATAACACATCAAAAGACTCTGCACTAATGACCAAATCTGTAGCGAAAAATCTTTTTCTGTTGTACCTGGCGCTCTGATCAGTAAGCTCCCTCAAAACCTTTTCCTGTGATTTTGTTCGGTACTTCAAGTATCCGTTATTCAAACCACAAAACGAGCATTGGCATTTCTGCCCCCACCAGCACCCTCTTGAGCTTTCAAAAGCAATTCTAACCTCCGACATAACTTCCTCAAGTCCGGATTTTTTAATTTCATCGAAAAACTCCGTGTAGTCTGGCTGAGGTATATCATCAAGAGGCACAATTTCAAAGTCTCCTTCAGATCTTACACACACTCCATCCTTTCTGAACAGAACACCAGGTATTTCCTCCTCAAACCTGCCTTCAAGAATCCTGTTGACAAGGCTTGGAAATGCTATTTCGCCCTCACCGTCTACAATATAGTCTACCCATGTAAAATTTTTCATAATTTCTTCAGCAGTAATGCCTCTGACATTCGGTCCTCCAAACACTATTTTTACATTTGGAAAACGCTGTTTAATTCTTTTTGACAAGACCAAGGATGCCAACTGATTGCCAAGGGCACAGGTAAAACCAATTATCTTATAGCTGCCCCAGTCTATTGTGTTCAGGCATTCATCCAGAAAGTTTGGAATCTTTTCACAAACCACCTGCTGCAATACACTTGTTTTCTTATTCAGATACATGTATAAGTGGTGGTCTACATCAACCGTTGAATCTATTGAGCTTTTATAGTTTATTTTCAGTCCCTGAAGGTAGTCTTTGTTATAAAGATACTGTGAAAATATCCATTCCGAAACATGGGTGGATGAACCGCTTATCTCTTCATACAAATCCTTGTCCATATACTTTAACAGCTTGACATTCAGACTATGTACATCTGTAGATATATTTTTACTTACAAGCACGCTCTTCAACGTCCCAAGAGCAATTGAAGGCATTTCTATACTTGTCCACGGAGCACAAACCAAAGCTACATTTTTCATTTTATTATTCCCCCTGTATAATTTTTCATATATTGACTCAACTCTTAAATACCACAAAACCCGAATTGCAGGTAAGCTGAGTTATTGATTAAATATTATCTATCTGCTTTTGCAACAACTGCAAAATCACCCCTTTAGCCTCCGGTTTCAGATGTCCGCCAGATAACGCCATAATAATATCACCCTTTTGGCCTGTTGAGCCTATAACACTGAATTCCAATGAATCTTTTACCCATTTGTTATCTTCATTAGAAGAGTACTGCTCCAATTCCTCATAAAGACTAAGTTCACTGCTTCCAAGCTTAAAGCTGCCAACATCCTTCGATTGTTCCAGCAAGATGTTAAGACTGATAGTTGTTTCATAGGATACAGGTAACTTCATTTTTCCCAGCAGTTTTTTTATCCAGCTTAAGCGAAGCGTTTCAACAAAGGGAGCATAATATGACAATAGTTCCTCAGGTAATTTTGCTTCCTTAAATATGGTTTTGGACAAAAGCACACTCAGTCTCTCACCTAGCCAAAAAAGAGGTGTGTAAAGCTTGGAATACTTTCTTCGTTCAATTAATGACATCGGTATTATCCAAGGGCACCTGTTATGAGAGTTGCTTTCAAGCATGCTCTTCTTAACCTTCGATACCAGATTTTCTATATCAGTATCAAGAGGGCACATCCTGACAGGCATCTCCTTGTATATTGGCCCTATCAAATGCTGCTTTTCCAGAGTATCGCGTTCATTTAAAACCAACTTGACAACAATATCCTCCTGTCCATTATATTCTTTAAGCGCTTTACCAACAAGACTTAACATGACCATCTGGAAGCTTGCTCCACACTTTGCGCTTAATTCAATAATCTTCTTGTATTGAGACTCTGTAACTGAAACCGTCACAGGTCTGTCATCGGTACTCTTTTCAACTCTCTCTTTAACTGGCAATTTATATAGTTTGCAGCCGTCAAGTTCTTTTTTCCAATATCTTACATCTGCTTCGTATTCATCGGTATCAAGGAAGTTTCTTTCTGCCCGAATATAGTCTGCTAATTGCATGGCAGGCTTTATCCGTATCTTCCTGCCTTCTGCCAGGGCATTATAGTACTGACATACTTCTTTAATAAAAATTCCCACTGAAGTACCATCAGCAACAATGTGATAAAATCTTAAAAATACAACATACTGCTCCGGCTCTATTTTTACAACCTTTACACCGAATTGCACCAAATCATCAACAGGAGTTTTACTGGCTAATGTCTCTGAAAGTACTTTTTTCTTATCATTAATATCCTCCGAAATATTACTTAAATCATAATAATTGATTGGTATGCCGGTTGGACGACTCGTTTTTTGTACAGGTATGGTCCTTCCAAAATGCATCCAAAATGCATCATGATTTCTTAATGCAATATTTATAGCCTTTTCCAGAGTTCCTACATCCAAATTCCCATTTAATCCATATACCAGGTTTATTGGCCACCGGTCCTTCGTATCTATATGCATCAGCCAATGATCCAGCTGGGTATATGTGAGAGGTATTTCTTTGTCCAAAACTGCCTGAGTATTATAGCTGGTAAAATCTATTTCTTCATATCTATCCAAAAGGCTCTCATCAATAAAACCATTTTCGTTTGCAGAGTCTTCTGTTCTAGAATTTATGTCTTCATCATTCGGTATAGTTTCTTTAGATTTATCACCAAATGCAGTACAATTGCTAATATACTCGGCAAGCTTTTCAACAGTGGCATTTTGGAAAAACTCCATAAGCGGTATTTCTATATTTAGTTCTCTCTTAATCCTTGATGTTACAATATTGGCTTTTAATGAATGTCCGCCTATTTCAAAGAAATTGTCATTTAGCCCGACACGCTCCAGTTCAAGGACTTCCTCCCATATCCGGACAAGTTTCTTTTCCAGTTGTGTAGCCGGTGCCCTGTAAAGTGAGCCTGTGTCAACTTGCATCGTTATTTCCGGCAATGCCAGCCTGTCAATTTTCCCATTTTTATTGAGCGGCATTTTTTCTAGGCGGACAAAATAGGCTGGAACCATATAGTCCGGCAGCTCCTGGTTGACAAATTTTCTTAATCGCGCTATATCAATATTTTCTTCTGATACATAGTAAGCAGCCAGGTACTTGTTTATGCTATTATCCTCACCTGCGACAACAACGCATTCTGTTATTTCAGGGTATTTGAGAAGCTGCGCCTCAATTTCTCCAAGCTCAACACGGTAGCCGCGTATCTTAACCTGAGTATCTATCCTTCCTATAAATTCTATTGTACCGTCAGAAAGCCAGCGCGCCAGATCTCCTGTCCTATACATGAGGCTCCCTTTTTCAAAAGGGTTTTCCACAAACTTATCCCTTGTCAGGTCAGGGCGGTTAAGATATCCTCTTGCGAGCCCGTCTCCCGCTATACAAAGCTCTCCCGGCACTCCAACAGGCTGGAGGTTGTTTCTTCTATCCAAAATATAAACCCTTGTATTGGATACAGGTCTTCCGATAGGAACTGTCTGTATATTTTCCGCTATGCTTTCTATAATGTGATATGTCGAATAAACAGTGCCTTCAGTTGGGCCGTATACATGTACGACAGTACCTGGAGGCAGTAACTCAAAGGCTTTTCGGGTGTGCTCAACTGAAACCCTTTCCCCTCCGAACAAAACCTTTCTGACCTTTGCCAAGCATTCCCTGTTTGTATCAACTAAAAGG
>JAAZCB010001072.1 GCA_012513545.1 Clostridiaceae bacterium | reverse complement strand
TGAATGAAGCAAATTTACCTTGGGAAGATACAGTTAATTTGCTGATTGGAGTTAATATGTTGAAATTAGGTTGAAGCTAAAAGAGATTTGAGTACGGCAGTCCGTGGCTTGCTGGAGCAGTTTTTTGCAGGATGGGAAAGTGCTAACTGGAGAGTGCTCTGAACAAGAGGTTTTAATACAAAATGGAAGCGGAACATGAAGGTGGAATTATTTAATACTTTCCCGTGCTTAAGAAACTATAAAATTGGTATTAGGAAGATGGAAGAGCAGGATGTCGGGGTGTTGGCCGAAATCACCAATTATGATAATGTAATTAATTACGGGGAGTAATTATACAATGCAAGACAGTATTACTTTTGAAATCGGAACTCAATTTATTGATTTAGCTTCAGTTAATATTAATGGCAAAGTATTAGATATTGGTGGTGGCGGTGAAGGTTATTTCACAATTAGTAGGTGAACACGTCATTTCTATTGATCCCAGTATTGAAGAATTAAAAGAAGCTCCGAGCAATTCAATAAAGATAGTTATGAATGCAGAAAATCTGCTTTCAAATTCCGTTTTATATGACATAATGAAAGCAGATATAATAGGAGGAGAGACAATGAATGGCATGAATGTAAATGTTCGTGTATGCTTGTTTGTTGAAGACATAGAAAAAATGGTTTCGTTTTATAAAAATATCAGATTCATGATTCGGCAGTAAAAACTGGAGTAATTTCTTATATAGCTGATAAGCATGAAGAGATTTGACTGCATCCGCCCGTGGCTTCTCTGGCTTTGCATGGCGTTTGCAAATATTTTTTACTTGAGGAGGAAATATGATATTATCTGACAAAACTATTCTTATGATGATGGAAAATGGAGCCTTAAGAATTTCACCCTTAAGCAAGGATCAAGTGCAACCTGCCAGTGTGGATGTCAGGCTTGGTAATACCTTTAGTATTGTAGAAGATTCGTTTACAGGCATCGTTACATTAGAAAATGAGATTAAGTATAAGACCATAAAAACGGATACATATGTTTTGCTTCCAGGGCAATTTGTACTTGCCACTACAATGGAGTATATTGAATTGCCAAATGATTTAACTGCATTTGTTGAGGGCAGAAGCTCATTAGGGAGAATGGGGCTGTTCATTCAAAATGCCGGATGGGTTGACCCTGGCTTCAATGGAGAAATCACTCTTGAATTGTATAATGCCAATCGTTGTGCAATAGAGTTGAAAGCCGGCCGCAGAATAGGGCAGCTTGTGTTTGCTAAAATGGACAATGCTGCGCTGAACCCTTACAATGGCAAGTATCAAGGACAAAAAGGCGCGACTGGTTCCAGGGTGTTTTTGGATAATGAAGTGAAATAGATAATGGAAGAGGGGATCATATCATGAAAATAGGACCGCAGGTGTACGTCAGAGGCAGCATTGAAGCTGTTGAAATGTATTGCAAGGCATTTTGTGCAGAAATCACTTTTCAGATCAAGGATGAAGAAAAAAACGCATATGCGCACTGCGAATTATCGGTTAATGGACAGTTGTTCATGGCTGTCAGCGAGGCACCGGATGATTGCGATGTAAGCAAAAAAACAGTATGGCAAACCATGGCGTTCAATGCATACGACATGGGAAGCGAAGAGGTTGTACGCAATGCCTATGACATATTGCGTGACGGCGGAACTGTGATAGACCCGCTGGGGCCGTGTGACTGGAACCCTTGCTGTTCTAATCTGATTGATAAATATGGCGTGTTCTGGTGGATAGCCATTTAGGTATGCTTGTATGTCGCTCAATAAGTATAATACGAGAATAAGTTGGTTCACTATCTTTACAAGCGCAGGGCATATAGGCAGCCTTACTGATAGTGTTAAGTAACATATGAAAACTGCGGCAAGAACGTAAAAT
>JAAZCB010001071.1 GCA_012513545.1 Clostridiaceae bacterium | reverse complement strand
CTGTCGGAAACATTATAGATTCAGCGATTTATAGGGACATAGATATTGAAGGTTGCGTAGAAAAAGAAATTGAAAAAGAGTTTTCGATTTGTGATCTCGAACATTTAGAGAACAAACTAAAACATGCTAAGAGCCTTCTCATCATAGGTGATAATGCAGGGGAAACAGTATTTGACCGTGTATTAATAGAGGAGTTTTTGTATCTGGATATTACATATGCGGTTAGAAGTGAACCTATTATTAATGATGCTACCGTCAAAGATGCTTGTGCGTCAGGACTTGATAGTTGTACAAGACTGATTTCTACCGGGTGCAATGCACCTGGATTAATCCTTGATGAGTGCAGCGAGGAGTTTTTGAATATATTCAATAGTGCTGACATAGTTATCAGCAAGGGGCAGGGGAATTATGAATCACTTTCGGATCAGTATAAAGAGATATTCTTTTTGTTAAAAGCTAAATGTTCTGTTGTCTCGGATAAGCTTGGCGTTAATGTTAACGATTATATTTTTAAACATAATGGATGAAAGACTGTAGTAGAAAAGGAGTGAATAGAGAAGCACCAACAAAAATAAGTGGCATTGTAGTTAGCAAAATTCTTAAAGTATAACTGACTTAGCTTTACTCCAATTGCTATATTGATGGAAATTACAACTGAATTATTTATTGCCAAGGGCAAACCTGCTGAAAAGCAGGGACGCAAAGCCATAGGGTCTAAAGTGCTTATCGCACTATGATAGCCGGTTGCCATATTGACTGTGTGCCAAAACCTGCCCGTTTTTTTGCGGCAGGTTTTTTCGCTATTTGTTTTCTAATAATGCTTTTACTGTTGCAGTTGCTATCTTCAGTTCCCGCTCATTGCACAGATATAATAATCGTACAAGTTGCTCAACCTTGGTGTCAGTATGTTGATTTTCCGGATAAAAGATGGTATCTGCTGATATGCCTAATTCCCGGACAAGCCGGAACAGGACATCGTAACTAGGTTTCTTGTTCTCGTTCTCAATGGACATCAGATAGCGAGGCGTTATGTTTATGATTTCTGCTAACTGTTCCCTTGTAAGACCTTTGTCATTGCGTGCAGTTTTCAGGATGCTGCCAAGCCTGTCAAAGTTATTAAGTTCCATCAGTTCACCTCCAAAAACAGTTTACAGTTCCTATTTAGATGATGAAACGATACATAAGAACTATATAAATAGGAAGTATTAGGACACATTCATATGAAAAGCTGTATTTTAGCAGCTTGTATAGAAGTCAAAGGGGATAAGATGCAGCCCATCAAATAAAAAAAACGTGAGTTTGGAGGGCCTTTTCCCATGTCTGAACGATCTTTCCCTCCAAATCCGTTTGTTTGTAGGGTTTTTTATGGTTGTCCGATTTGCTGTAAGAACTCAACGACCGCTATTGAATAGCGGCCGGGCGTAATGAAGCAGACATCATTTAATGTACTACAGTTAATATTGAACTATTAAAAAAGAGCCTATTTTGGTTAGTAGTGAAGTGCTACCAACAGGTAGAACTGTCAGAACATAAAAATAGGATATATGATTTCTTGAACGTTCATTTGGATTGTATCCAGGTGAACGTTTTTTGTCGTATTAAGGGGAATTGTGTCAGATGTCGCTCTCCCCCATCTCTGTTTTGGTTTTTTACTCAAAAAAATCAGGTAGTGTTAACTAAGCTATGAAAAATTAAGGGAAAAGAAACTTGAACAGTTGCACCTTGAAAAGTGAAAAATATACCTAAAGAGTTAAGACCTTGGGACTTTGTCCCAAACCCTATCAGGGGAAATAAGCATTCCCCCTGAACCCCCACTTACTCAGGGCGTTGCCCTGAAACCCATCCTCGCCGGAAGGCAGGCGGTTTGATTACTCAAACCACCGCACGTTGAGTGCGTGGTAAGGATACAAAGAAAGAATTAGTCGGAATCCTAGTATTTAAGTCGGCTGCAAGGGTTGTTTCGTTTAATGCAGATAGGGATGATTTTAGGAATAAAGAGCAGGTAAACGAGCTTGAAGTGTGTATTTCAGTTAGGATATAGTATGAGGAGACATGTAGGTATGATTTTGAAGGAGTTGATGAGGTATTCATAGCTTCTTCTTTTGCTTTGTTTTTTGTATATTTAGTTGTGTGCATATAATTATTTGCAAAAAATAAAATGAAATGCAAATAAAAAAACTTTATTTGCAATCAAGTGGTTGAAATGCAAATAAAAAAACTTTATAATCATTTTGATGATGAAAATGAGGAGTGATTTTGTGGAGAATAGAGCAGGCCGAAAATTAAAAATTGGTAGTGGCAATGCAGAATACTCATGTTTTATTCCTGCACCTCTGCCACCTCAAAACCCAACAATTCAATATGATGATGAAATGATTTATTTAATATCCGAAGCAAACAGGTATATCGGCAGATTGGATGAAGTAACAGACACTCTTATATCTCCTAGTTATTTTGTATATATGTATGCACGAAAAGAAGCAACTCTTTCCTCCCAAATAGAAGGTACGAGAGCTACGTTTTCTGATTTGATAAAAGCAGAAGCTGGAATGGCAGATGAAGTCCCCAATGATGTTAAGGAAATTGAAAATTACATTAGGGCTACAAGTTTTGGTTTTGAACGTTTGGAGACACTACCGCTTTCACTTAGGCTAATCAGAGAGATACATGCTATACTTATGGAAGGTGTCAGAGGCGAAAACAAAACTCCAGGTGAATTCAGAAGATCACAAAATTGGATTGGAGGCTACTCTATAAGTACAGCGAGCTATGTTCCGCCTTCAGTTGATTATTTAAATGGCTGCCTCGATAATTTTGAAAAATTCATGCATGAGAATGATAGATTATCACCACTTGTAAAGGTGGCACTAATTCACAGTCAATTTGAAATGATTCATCCTTTTCTTGATGGTAATGGTAGAGTAGGCAGGCTTTTGATTGCATTCTATTTAGCGGCAAAAGATATTTTGCATAAGCCAACTCTTTATATTTCGAAATATATAAAACATAATCAACAGGCTTACTATGACTGCCTCTACAACATTCATGCAAAGGGAGACTATGAAACATGGATAAAATTCTTTTTAACAGGTGTTATTGAAACGGCTCAAGAAGCTGTAGACATTGCAAGAGATATTACTGCACTTCGTGAGGACGACTTGAGAAAGATAAATGCTATGGGACGTACTAGCGAAAATGCTATGACAATTTATGAAGGTTTATTTGATAAGCCTACTATAAGTATTGAAGATGCAACAGCCAAGCTTGATATTAGTGTTGCTACAAGTGGCCGCTTACTTGAAAGGCTTTGTGGAGAAGGGATTTTGAGTAATCTAGACAATCGCAAGCGAAAGAAGGTATTTGTTTACAAACGATATATTGATGTTTTCAATAAGGATTGATTTCTAATAATGTGATTTTGATTAATCAAGGCAGACCGCAATCAGAAAGGTTTCAACTAAAGAAGTTTTTCAAAAATAAAAGATGGTGATTTGTGTTTATCTGCAATGCAAGCTTCACTTGTTGACATGTAGCCGCGTAACACTCACGTGGAGACGGTTGTT
>JAAZCB010001070.1 GCA_012513545.1 Clostridiaceae bacterium | reverse complement strand
GGCACTTCTATTGAGAAAAACGGCTCAAACAGAGCTGGCAAAACCATAAACTGTAAGATAATTTGAAAAAGCTACAGGAAAATGATAGCTTTATGGCGAGTAGCTAGAATATTCACGGATTCAGGTATCAAACAGCTAAGCTGATAAATGTTAGTTCAGCAAAATGTTGGAAAATTAACTTGACCGTGTATGAATGCTGAAGGAGATTGTATTACAATATATTTTTATTGTAAAATAAGGGCAGATGAGGATTTGGTTAATCCGATAATAGGAAGTGGTCCGGCATGGGGTTACTCAACATCTGCAGGAGTCCTGTATATTAACGGACTTCAGTGGGTTAAGACTGATTATCTGGACGGTGCAAATAAAGCAACTTTTGCTCCTGTAGGTAATAATGGCGGTCTTGTAGCAGATGTATCATCAACAGAACCTGGACCTGTAAGTGGACTAAAAACATGGAAACTGACCAAGACTGGCACAGCTAATCAATGGCATGGCTGGCAAAGTAGCTATAACGGAACATTTAACAGTAAAGCAGGGGATATCTGGACAATAACTGGATATTATAAAACGATCAATGCTGCAGGGGCAACCAAACTACTTGCTGGAGGATTTAGTAAACCAGGATGGACAGGAAACTATAGTACTAAAGTATTGGAATCTAGTTTAAACATAGTAGCTGATGGGAACTGGCATTATTTTTACTGCAAAATCAGAGTAGATGAAGATATGACAAACCCAATATTGGTAGATGGACCGTGTTGGAATTACTCAACTTCTGCAGGAGTCATGTATATAAACGGCCTCCAGTGGGTTAAGACAAATTATAATAAGGATAATTGGACTTACACATGGGAAGAAGGACGCCAACTTGCCTCTGTTTCAGGAAATGGGTATACTTTGAACTTCAAATATGACGATGCTGGAATAAGGACACAAAAAACAGTTAACGGCATTTCTACAAATTATCACTTGATTGGTGACAAAGTTGCATTTGAAACGAACGGAACCGATAATATCTATTATACCTATGGTTCTGGTGATAAGCTTGTTTCAATGAACTTAAATGGTGTAGAATACTATTACATACGAAATGGTCAAGGTGACATCATAGGATTATTTGACGGGGCAGGTTCACAGGTGGTAAGCTATAGTTATGACACATGGGGAAAATTGTTAAGTGTGTCCGCTTCTCTGGCAAGTACAGTAGGTCAGAAAAATCCATACAGATATCGTGGTTATAGGTACGATACCGAGACGGGATTGTACTACCTCCAGTCAAGGTATTATAATCCTGAATGGGGTAGGTTCATGAATGCGGATACAACAGACATACTTGAAGCCTTAACCAATACGGAAGATGATTTGTTGGATGTCAACCTTTTTGCATACTGTTTAAATAACCCTGTTAATTATTCAGACCCTGATGGTTATTGTGCAATTCTCGCTGGCGCATACTTTATTCCTGGTGTCGGTCAGGCACTTCTTGTAGCTACTGTCGCAGTTGTGGCTATAGTTGTTGTTTCATATGCTGCTGTGAAAGCAGGTCAATATATTGGAGAAAACATAAGTGAAGCAAGGGAAAAGAAAGCAAAGAAAAAGAAAGAGGCTAAAAAAAGTCAAAAGGAGACTGCTACAGACGCTCCAAGTTGGGCAAAACATGAGAAGCCTTTGAAAGATGAAACTGCAGAAAAATTTACTAAAAGAATACTAAATGATAAATATGGGGAAGGAAAATGGAAAAAAGGTGCAGGTACTGAATATAGTGAAATTATTAAATATGCGACACGTAAGTTAGGACTTAAATGAGAGGTGAAAATATGAGATATGTTTACAAATTAGAACACAAAAGGAAAGTCGAAACTAATGATGTAGATAGGTTTAGTACAAAGCTAATAGGGTTTTATTCATCAAGGGCAAAAGCATTATCTGTGATAGAAAGATATAAAAGTATTGAAGGTTTTAAAGATTACCCTGATGATTTTATTATTGAGAAATGTGAAGTAGATTTTGATGATTTTATTTTTGAATAGAAGGAGGAAACATGAAATATATTTATTATTTGCAACATTTTTATGAAATTGAAGACATAGAAATAGTAACAAATATTGCTGTTTATTCGTCGAGAGAAAAAGCAGAAAAGGCATTATTAAAATTTAGAAATCATCCAAAGTTTGCAAATTACCCAAAATGCTTTAATATAGATGAATATAAGATTGATGAGGATAATTGGAAAGAGGGATTTATTACTTATGAGTAATGAATAATGAG
>JAAZCB010001069.1 GCA_012513545.1 Clostridiaceae bacterium | reverse complement strand
GGAAGAAGCATTTCGCAGGGCAGTAAAAGAGGTTAGGGGAGTATTAGAAAAATATGAGGGAGGGGTAAAGGAATGTTAAATTTAAACCAATTTGCAAAAGAAGTGCATGAAAACGCAGTAAATCATGGGTGGTGGGAAGAAGAACGTCCATTTGGTGATTTTATCGCGTTGTGTCATAGTGAACTATCTGAAGCATTGGAAGAGTATAGAAATGGTAATACAAAAACATATTTTAAAGACAAAGAAGGGCATGAATATGGATGCGATTTACCTTTCCCAGAATATTTAAAGCCTGAAGGAATACCAATTGAATTAGCAGATTGCATAATAAGAATACTAGACTATTGCGGTAAAGAAGAAATTGACATAGAAGAAGCAATAAGAATAAAGCATGAGTATAACAAAACAAGACCATTTCGACAAGATTGGAGGGCTGAATAATGCTATATCCAAAACCAGCAAAGAAGAAACAGAAAAAGGCAAAGAATAATCCGCGTCCCGGCAGTAACGATCTATGTGCAATATGTGGAAAGTCGTATGCCCACCTCCATGAAATTTATTTTGGCAAGAACAGACAAAACAGTATAGAACACAAAATGCAAATAAGGCTATGTTTTCAGTGTCACGAAGGTAAAGACGGCGTACATAATAACCCGGTATTTGATTTTATGCTAAAGCAACACTATCAACAGAAATTTGAGCAGCAGCGCAGCCGGGAAGAGTTTGTTAAGATATTCGGCAAGAACTACTTAAACATGAGCTTTGAGGAATATAAGAAAAAGGGGGTAGATGTAGCATGAGGGAATATATACTTGCGATAGACCCAGGGAATAAAGAATCTGCATATTGTTTGCTTGATAAAAATTTAAAACCTGTAGAATTCGGCAAGTTTAGCAATGAAAATGTAAGAGTAGAAACAAGAAGGTTATTCAATAAATATTTCCCCAATGTGACGGTCGTAATTGAAATGGTTGCTAGTTATGGAATGACAGTAGGCAAAGAAGTATTTGAAACTTGCGTTTGGATAGGTAGGTTTTATGAATTGTTTGGTGATGGGTACGCATATTACATATATCGAAAAGACGAAAAAATTAATCTGTGTGGGAATATGAAAGCAAAAGACGGAAACATAATACAGGCATTAAAAGACAGGTTTGGAGATAAGGGAACTAAAAAGAATCCGGGATGGTTTTATGGATTTTCAGGCGACATATGGCAGGCATATGCTGTGGGGGTAACTTATTATGATATGTATGTTGCAAGGGAGGTGTCATAGATGTTTTGTGTAAAATGTCAAAGACATATAGCATATTGCAAATGCGAAGATGTCAACAGTAGATTGGCATGTTTAGGTAAATCAGAACTTGTTAAAGATTTGGCACTCGGAGCAATAGAACAAAGAAACGAACAAAAAATAAGTAAACATATGCAAGATATTGAATTCATGCATGAAAACAGTGATAAAACATTGAAGATATCATTTGAAAGCAAAAGACATGATGGAATATACCAAGTAATCGGGAAAGTTGTTGATATAACACCGGCTTATACACGCCTAATCGAAGCAGAAACAAATTATCCTGGTGGAGCAATAGAGTATTTGAATACTTCAAGAATTGTCAACGTGGAGGTGCATAGATGAAAGCAAAATACGAAAGTACTTTTGACGAATACTTTCCGGAAGAATCGGCAGAATACTACTCTTTATTACTGCAATATGCAAAGCTTACAGAAGAAGATCATGTTAACGCTTTGTGGATAGCTCAGAAAGCATTGATACTAGCAGACAGATACAACACTATAGGTAATGATGCAACAAAGTTAGACAACTGCAAACATGGAATTAAGACAGATAGGCAAAAGTTTTTTTACGGCAGATACAGGATATTGCGGGAGATACATACACACAGTAGGGTACTATGGAGAGCAGGAGAAGAGGACAGCAAAACATATGGAGGGGGTGCAATGTAATGTTAACTTTTGTAGGTGGAGCAGTAACAGGAGGAATAATAGTATTTTCGGCAATGTTGGGATATGCGAAAAAGAAAGAAAAAGAAAGAAGGCTAGTATGGACGGAATTACAGATGTACAAAAAGGCAGTTGGCAAATTTCAATGTAGGGAATAAATCAAGAATAAATTAAAAAATGTGAGGATGTGAGTATATTGAGGACAAATGAGATAAGATTCTACCTGCACAGCTATGATGGTCTACAAAAAGAGATACAGAATCTAAGCAAACAGCTAGAGGAATACAGAAGAATGAACATATCAGGCATTAAGGCGCAGGTTATAACAGATATGCCATTATGCCATAGCAACACGTCCAGAACCGAAGAACAGGCAATGAAAAGGCTGGAATATATGCAAGACCTGGAAACGGAAATAGACCAAAAAATGAGGATATTAAGGGCAATCAACAGTGTATATTTTTATTTGTCTGAACCGGAACGCAGTATACTTGAAATGAGGTACTTTAGAATACCGATAGGCAAGCCAAAAGCAAGTTGGTTAGAAATATCGGAAGAAGTGATATTGAGCGAACAAAGATGTAAGAATATTGACAGTAAGCTAGTCAAAGATATACAAATCAAAATGTATGAGATCACAGAAAAAGAGATAAGAACGGCATAAGAAAAAGCCCCGGGTTAGTCCCAACACGGTACAAATACGGTACATTTACGGTACATACGAATCAATAATCTATGTTATAATGTAGTTAGTATAGTTTTAATTTTTAACAAAATTTTACCCCTTCGAAGATTCCCCAGGCTGCTCCTGGGGGACGATAAATAATTAAAGTTTATATAAATTTTTACTCCCCTAGAGAGCCCGGTTAAGCCGGGTTAATTTTTTAATATAACAGGTAACTGTTGTAAATAAATGAGACGAAAGGAAGTCAAAAAGATGGAAAAGTTGTCAACGATACAAAAGAGAGAAAAATTGAATGATGTATATGTCATGGACGAAAAAGGACTTGGTGGAGCATAACATAGGTATATCGTAACAGATGCAAGAATTGATGAAGAAAAAGGCGGGCAAAAAGAATATGCTGAATTAATATTTCAAAAAGGTGCTAGAAAGTTGGAAGATTCGGTACATGGCATACTTGACACTGATTTGCTGGAAATAGTACGACACAGGTTGTCATGTTTTCAAAAAGGCGAATACTCAACAAGAGAAAACGCAATAGCACTTACACATATCGAAGAAGCTTTATTGTGGATGAATAAGCGCGTAGAAGACAGAATTGAAAGAAATGTGTTAGGTACTAATAATAAATAAATAATTCTCCCTCCTTATAGCCCTATCTAATTTGGTAGGGCTAATTTATTTGAGAAGGTGATAATATAGATAAGAATCCTTGTTTATATTGTACATATAAAAGTGGTTATTTTTGTCCTTGCAACAATTATATAGAATATTTAGAAAATAAATAAAACAATAGAGAAAACGAAAAAGCGGAAGGAAAAGAAAGATAATGCTATACAATTAACCTAAATCGGTTTATATGGTATTTGAATTGTATATAACAATGATATACAATAAGAATGTAGCAAGGAGCTACAAAATAAATCGAAAAGGGGATAAAAATTATGACAACATTATTAAGAGAAAAATTAGAAGGTTTGAAAAAGAAGTATGAAGAGGTAATGGACACAATAAATATTTTAAAGGCTGATGGTGATCTTGCAAAACTTTGTAACTTGAGAGACCAGTTTGATGAAAAATTTGATAGTTTTTTTGATCAAGAAGAGATTGCAAAGAAGTACGAAGACTGGGACGATGAAGAGGAAATAAGATTAAATAATAAGTCAAACAAAGAAATTGAAGCAGAACTTGACGAAAAAGATTTAGCTGATTTAGTTACATTTTACGAAAACTACATAGGAGAGTTAGAAGATGAATTAATGGAATTAAAACCATATGAGGAAGAGGGTGAATAAATGCCCTCTTTTAAATCAGATAAAAAGCAAGAGAAGGTAATGAAAAGCTATAGATTTTCGGCATCAATAGAAAGCATGTTAAAATATATAGCAGAGAAGGACGGAAGAAGCGAAACAAAAGAGTTAGAATATCTTATAAGAAAACATTATAGCATGATTAAGGATATAGAAGCAGAAGGAAACGAATATATATAGAGGGCTAAGGCTCTCTTTTTGTTTTGATATATAGAACTGGTAGAGATATAAGCAGAAAAAAAGGACTTATTTGTCCTTATAATATTGGTCTAATATATAAGCTATTTGGCTTGATATGCTACGATGATTATTATTTGCATCATCGTTTATTTTTTTGTCTATCTCTTTTGTAAGTATAACATTACGTTGCACATGTGTATCTTTATTAAGTGCCATATATAACACCTCCATAAGTTTATATTGTTATTATATAGTAGTTAATGACTTTTAGCAATAGTTAAAAATATTTTCAAAAAGTTATTGACAGTCATTAACTACTATGATAATATAGACTCATAAGATAAATCGAGGGGGTTGTTAATATGAATCCAAAGGCAATGTTATTAGCAGTAAAGTACATGAAGCATATAGGGCACAAAGCAAGTGAACACGATAGATTTGTATTAGATCATGCAAGAGATGTAATAAGCAATTATTATCAATTTAAAACAGATGTGATAGAAACTGGAGATATAGAACTGTTAAAGAAAACAATAAAATTTAAGCTTGGGGCATAAAAGCCCCTCTATAATTAAAGGAGGATAACAATGAATAAAATAGAAATGGAAATAAACAATGGAAGAACAATGCAGTTAACGCAACAGTAATATGATGGAACAATACTGTTAAGTACTTATAATACAAAAAATGGGTTAGCAGATGCAGAAGAAAATATAAGTCCTGGCGATATGGTAATGCTACTTAATTACTACAGACATCAAAAAGAAAACGGATTAGACATTTATTAAATAAATCAATATACAGAGCCGAAAGGCTCTTTTTTATTATGCAAAGAGGTGAAGGGAAATGAAAATATGTAATTGTATTAAAGAAATTGAAATGAAAAGTTTTACAAAAGAAGAAGCTGAAAAATATGAAGACTCCCTTAATAAGTTATTTAAGCCACTAGGAGTAATGCCAAAACGGTTACATTATGAAAAGAGAATACAAGAGTTAACAAGAGCTCTAAATGATTATGCTAATTACAATATAAAAGCTAACAAGGAATTAATGCTTGAATGGACAAAAGAACTTACAGAGTTGCTTGAGAGAATGTAATAAAAGGAAGTGATAATATGCCAGCAGGAAGACCAAAAAATTATACTCCAAAACAATTAGAAAAAATGTTTGATGAATATAAAAATGCACAAAAAGATCACGTTAAAAGGGTCTACAATAACAGGACTAAAACTATTGAAGAAATCAACTATGATAAGCCTTTAACGCTAGCAGGATTTTGTTCTTATGCAAGGATACATAGAGATACATTGAACAGTTATAAAAATGAACATGAAGAATTTTCCGACGCAATAAAAATGATATACCAGGAATGTGAAGCAGATTTGATTGAGAAAAGCTTATTATATGAGTATTCAGCACCTATGACTCAGCATATTTTGAACAATGCGCATGGATATAGTAATATGCAAAAAGTAGAAAGCAGCAATACAAATCTTAACACAGACTTAACAAGCCTATCTGCAGAAGAAAGACAGAAACGGATTGACGAGCTGATGAGTAAAAGAAATGGAAAATGATTACCTAATATATGGAATAAAAAGATACAAATATATAGTTTAGTATAAAAATTCTCGGGGAAATACTTTCAAAGCAAGATAATTGTAAAATATTAACTGGAAATATTGGGAGGGGTAACGATGGATATATTGACAGAAGCAAAAAAGATAATTGAGGAATTCGCAATAGTCGAAAGATATATTGATTATCATATTGCGGTATACTCGATTTGCCGGACACAGGTAAGTTAGGGTAAAATAAACCTGTGGAGGAGATAAACATGATAAATAAGGGTAACCGGTATAATGACGAATTTAGGACTGATATAATAAGGCTTGT
>JAAZCB010001068.1 GCA_012513545.1 Clostridiaceae bacterium | reverse complement strand
TTGATTACTATCGCAGTATTGAATACAATACAGAATTTACCGTTGATTTCCTATTTTCAGATTACGGTACCTGAAGAAATACGAGGACGAGTTTTTAGTATACTGACAACAAGTCTGTTGTTATTTGCACCTATCGGAATGTGGATTTATGGACTTTTACTTGAAAAAGTTAACTGGATAATTATTTTGAGCAGTTCATCTGTATTGATAATTGTTTTATGTATAGCAGGTACTCTAAACAATACATTTAAAAGCTTTTTAAGGTCAATTAATGATGAAGAAGTAGTTGAAGGCAGAGCGGTTACACACTCTGAATAATGCCGGGATTTTACTTCTGAGAAACATGAAAATATAGCATGAAACAGGTAGAATAGAAGAGCTGCTAAAAGTATCCAATGGAAGAATAATCTTGACAGTGACTACTTTATGAGATATTATTAGGTTTTGTTGGGAATGTTGGCAAAAAGTAATAGATTTCAAGAGCCGATTTGCATAATAGGCTTTTCCTGGTAATATTATTTATGTGTAAACTTTTTGTTTATTTTTATTCGAGGTATGGTTTTATCAGCTTAACAAATGATAATAGGTTAATTATTAAAACAAACTAAGTAGCGAATCATAACCAGTTAAGATTAAACTGATTATTGCAAAAGGTCAAGCCTTTGAAATGATATACAACTAAATGGTTTATGTTAAGAAAAAGCTGATATTTTTAACGAAAACGCTTTTTGTTTGCTTAAATATTATTATCTTCAGTACCCATATAAACCATAAAGTATTAAAGGGGAGATGAACTCCTGCTTAGAGTGCTGTTCAAAATGGAAAAACGGGGTGAGTATTTGGCGATAATTCTAAAATATCTTTTAAAAAATATATCTGAAAAAAAGTTCAGAACGTTTCTACTGGTTTTTTCTATTGCTATTTGTTGTGCTCTATTTATTGGCTCAATTTCTATAACTGGAACTGTTAAGGGAATTTATGTAGAAAGGATGAAGAGCCAGATAGGCAATGCTGAAATTGTTATACGGCCTGATGACTCTTCACCGAGTCAGGTTATAGATACCCGTTATCTGGATAAATTCAGGCATAGCTATGAGTATGCCGTTGGTGTGATGTACACGAATGCATATGTGAAATTTACCAATGAAAATACTGATATTCAGTTAATGGGAGTTAATTTGGATGATATGGATAAAATGAATCCAATATATATGGTTGAAACTTCCAATAAATTTTCTTTCAAAGGAAAAACAGCAATTATTTGCAATGATTTTGCAAAGAAATGGGAGTTGAAAATCGGAGATGAAATAAAATTGGATATATTTGGGTCGAATGAATCGTATAAGATTTATGGTATTGCCAATCAATCCGGCGTTTTTACAAATATAGACGGGAATAATGTTGCTGTTGTTCCTAAAGAAACACTTCAACAGTTTTACAAAACAGGTAAAAAAGTAAATGCTGTTTATATTAAGACAACAGACAAAAATAACATAACTGGTTTAATTAATGAATTATCAAAAAAATATGATGATTATCAAGTAAAAGAGACGATAACAGACATTGAAATAAAAACATATACTGACAGAATTACGAGAACTTTTTTACAAATGTTACTGGCAGTATTGTTAATTAGTATATTTATCATTTACACATCCTTTAAAGTTATTATGTCGGAAAGAATACCGATAATGGGGGTGTTCAGAAGTGTTGGTGCCTCGAAAAAAAGCACTACAGGTATTCTCATAGGAGAGGCATTGGTTTATGGTTTTTTAGGGGGAGTTGTGGGTTGCCTTTTAGGAGCTGTTGTTCATTATTTTATGGCAGTTTTATCAACACCCGAATGGATGAGAAGTACTTCTGCAATAAAAATTGATATTAATCTGATAGATTTTTTAACAGCGGTATTTTTAGCAGTAGGAATATCTTTAGTCAGTTCTATTATTCCTATTTTAAAGATAAACAAGTTTTCGCTGAAGAATATTCTGTTTAATAACTTAAATAGTACAAGTGACCGTAGAATAATTACAATTGCTATAGGAATTGTTTTTATAATTGTAGCTGTAATAGTTCCTTGGTTTACGCCACTAAATCTTGCAGTTATTGTGAATACACTTTGTATTATTTTGTTTATTGTCGGAATTCTATTTGTTGTTCCGCTTCTTATTAATATTTTTGTGCTTTTAATAGATAATGCAGTGATGAATACAGGTGTTTCAAGCTGTCAGCTGGCAATTAAAAATTTAAGGGACAATAAAAGTATTAAAAATAATGTCTGTTTAATAATTATAGGAGTTTCATGTGTATTTATGATAAATACTGCCAGACAAGGCGTGTTTGGCGCAATAGTAAATATTTATGATGATTTGAATTATGAAATCAAAGTTACAATGGATAATTCAGACAAAGTTATGCTCAGAAAACTCGGTAATACACAAGGCGTCGATGATATATACGGCTTAAGGCAATTAACTGGTACCGAAGTGGAGGGAAAAGATTTAGACATTAATTTGATATGGGGAGTGAATAAAGAAAAGTTTACTGATTTTGTAAATATTAATTTTAACACGGATAATCCGGAAGAGCTCATTGAACAACTCGATAAGGAAAGAGCAATATTGTTGAGCAATACTTTGAGAGATTCCTATAAAGTAGCTAAAGGGGATGTTATAAATTTATTCATGAACGAAAAGTATTATCCGTATAGAATTATAGGATTTTTTGACACTATGATAAGTTACGGAAACTTTGCACTTATTTCGGAGAACAATATTATTAATGATGCGAGAAACAAAAACATAGAGGAGTTTGATATAAAAACTACTGATATTAGCAGGACAGTGAAGAATATAAAACATAAGTTTGTTGATAAACAGCCGAAAGTAGTTATTATGACGGATGAAAAGGATAGTGTTTTAAAATCGAATAAACAGATATATCTGATCTTGCAGTTTTTTAGCTTGATGACAGTTCTAATTGGCAGTATCGGAATTGTAAATAATTTTATTATCAGTTTCATCGAAAGAAAGAAGAGTTTTGCTATGCTAAGGTCAGTTGGAATGAGCAAGCATCAGAGTAAATCAATGATATTTATTGAGGCTTTGTTTGCAGGCACATTTGCAGGGGTATGCGGTGTCATATCAGGGTATATTATGTCGATGATATTAAAGCAGTTGATTGCTGGAATTGGTATTCCTATAGATATTAATATTTCATTATCAAGCTGCATTATTTATTTGACTGGCAGTGTTCTGTTGTCATTGGTAAGTTCGTTAAGTATGAGCTTTAAATTTACTAAGTTGAACATAGTTGAATCACTTAAATACGAATAGGGGATATTGCAGGTTGTGGTGATGTAACAATATTCTCTGGATACGAAAAAGTTAGTAATGCTATTTGCTTTCTATAAAAAATTAAAAGATGCTAGAAGCCAGGGACATATGTTATTTACCCGGAGCATAGTGAAAGGAATGAATATACTTGCTTATGAAAAATACAGACAAATACGAAACCAATATAGGCAGAAACTCAATTATTGATTTGTTTGAAATGCAGGTTCAGTTGACACCAGATTTTACTGCATTAGTGTGTGGCGATTGGTGGCTGAAATATAGTGAACTCAATGGCATGGTTAATCGGTTGGCCAGGGAACTAATCACTCATAATGTGGGTAGCGAAATGGTTGTAGGAATTATGGTTTCCAGGTCATTGGAAATGATTATCTCTATTCTTGCAGTGTTAAAAGCCGGAGCAGCATATTTGCCAATTGATCCGCAATACCCTGAAGAACGTATTAGTTATATGCTTGAGGACAGTAAGGTACAATTACTATTAACACAAAGTGATTATTATGACAAGGTTAATTATGATTGTATGAAGATAGATGTCAGTGATGAAAGAGTTTATAATCATGAGGAAACAAATTTATGTAATAATATATCCCCAAATTCGCTTGCATATGTTATTTATACATCAGGTTCTACAGGATTACCTAAAGGGGTAATGATAGAACATCAAGCAGTATGCAATTTTATTCGAGGTATATGTGAAATTATAGATTTTTCCGAAGGGAAAAAAATCTTAAATATTACTACAATATCTTTCGATATTTTTTTGCTTGAAACAATATTGCCGTTAACCAGGGGAGTAACAGTTGTTATTGCAAATGAGAGAGAACAAAAAGATCCCGAAGCGCTTGCAAAAGTAATTCTGAAAAATAAAATACATATACTTCAATTAACACCATCAAGGTTAAAATTGTTAGCGGACAGTAAAGTGTTTGCATCAATTTTTGAAAGCATCAGCGAAATATTAATAGGCGGGGAACCATTTCCGGAAGTTATGTTGCCTGAATTAAGCAAGTATGATAAATTGAAAATATTCAATATGTACGGGCCTACAGAAACTACGGTATGGTCAACTGTAAAAGATATGACTGGAAAGAATAAGGTTAGCATAGGAAAACCAATATTAAATACTGATATCTATATTTTAGATAAAAATAACAAT
>JAAZCB010001067.1 GCA_012513545.1 Clostridiaceae bacterium | reverse complement strand
CAAGTTCTTTAAAAGATGGATGACGATTATCGCAAAGATTGTATGTTCCACCTTTATTAATTAGCAAAGGAATTACTGTAGCAATGTCATGTGCCATTAATATACTTTTTTGTGCTTTACCATTCCCAACTGACAAGTATTTTCCTGTACGTATTCCATTAATCATTAAGCCAAGGTTACCAGGTGGGTTCTGCCCTGCAATCAGTGAAGGTCTTAAGATTGATAAGATTATATTGTTTTTTTTGCACCATTCTACCAAAAAAGTTTCTGCTTTTATTTTACTCAAGGCGTAAGGTGAATTGCCCAGGAGAGGTGAATTCTCATCAATAAATATACCTTCATCTTTTCCATAAACAGCAACTGAACTAATAAATATAAATGATTTAGGTAAACTGGATTTTTCAAATGCCTTACATAAGTTTTTTGTTCCCTCGAAATTAATTCTATAGAATTCTTCCTCTTCTTTTAATGTTTTTGGTACTGAATGTGCTTTTCCAGCAGCATGTAAAATAACATCAAATGCCTGATTTAATGTAGGAGTGTCATTTGAAATATCTACTTTATAATAATCATTATCACTTAAACCCAAAGTAAAAATTTCAAATACATTTTCAAGCATTATGATAATATTTTTCCCAAGAAATCCGGAAGATCCGGTAAATAACAATTTCATAATTTTTTTACTACTTTACTATTTTTCAATATTATGATTGTTGGAATCTATATTTTTATGATAAATTAATAGATGAACCTATATCTTAACTTGAGATTAGTGCGTTTTTTAAAATTGAAATTGGATGAAGTGCCTTAACTCCGGTTCCATCAAGAATTTGTTGCCTGCATGACACTCCTGGTGCAGAAATTATATGATTTGCATTTGCCTCTCTAACTAGTGGAAATAAAGATTGTTCACCAATTTTCATTGATATATCATAATGCTCCTTTTCATAGCCAAATGAACCAGCCATTCCACAACAACCTGTAGGTAAAATGTCAACTTTATAATTTACAGGTATAGAGAGCATTTTTGCCGATGGTTCAACAGATGCCAGTGATTTCTGATGACAATGACCATGTAATCTTATGTAATTATAATTAACAGCAAATTGATTTGCAGTAATATGTCCTTTTTCAAATTCCTTCATAATAAATTCATCATATAACAGACAATTTTGAGCAAGCTTTTCCGCCTCTTTTTTGAGTTCTTTGCCAACCAGATTCGGATATTCATCCCTAAATGACAAGATTGCTGAGGGTTCAATTCCAACTAATGGAATTTCATTACTAATAACATTTTTTAAAAGATTAACATTTTTTATTGCTATCCTTCGAGCTCTTTTAAGCAAACCTTTAGAAAGAGATGCTCGTGCACTTTCAATATGTTTTGGAAAAAGAACTTCATACCCTAGTTTGTTCAATAGAAATACAAAAGATTCAACAACCTCATTATCGTTGTATCGTGTAAATTCATCAAGAAAAAGATGAACTTTATATTTAAAAGGCATATTTGCCGTCTGTTTATGAACTTTAAATATATTAATCTTTGGAATCTCCCTATTCTGATGAAAGTTTATTATAAACTTAATAAACCTAGAAGTGATTTTATTTGACGCAAATTGATTATATATAGGTGAAATATATGAACAATATTTTTGAATATCTGACATATGGGATACAGCAATGCTTCTAATAGGAACATGATTAAGATTATAGTAGTGCTGAAGGAATTCCGCTTTATATTTTGCCATATCAACATTGGACGGACATTCACTTTTACAAGCCTTACATGATATACATAAATCTAATGATTGGAGTATCTCCTTTTGATCAAATATTTTAATTGTTCTGGGGTAAGTTAGTAGCTCCCTCAAAACATTTGCCCTTCCTCTTGTAACATCTCTCTCTTCACCGGTTGCTCTAAAGCTTGGACACATAGTTCCACCAAATAAATTTGATTTTCTGCAGTCACCGGAACCATTACATTGCTCGATTGCTCTGAGCCATCCACCCTCTTTTGAATAATCAAAATATGTATTATATTCAGGAAAACTATAATCCGGGATATATCTCAGATAATCAGACATAGAAGGTGTATCTGTGATCTTACCTGGGTTAAAAATTGAATTAGGGTCAAATAAGGTTTTTATCTCTTTAAAAATATTAAAGATTTTTTCTCCATACATTAAAGGAATAAATTCTCCTCTTAACCGTCCATCCCCGTGTTCTCCGCTAAGTGAACCTTTGTGTTTCTTTACAAGACAAGCAGTTTCATATGCTACTTTCTTAAAAAGTTCAATATCTTTTGAAGTTTTTAAATTTAATAATGGCCTGAGATGTAATTCACCTGTACCAATATGAGCATGGTAAACACAGCTTAAATTATATTTTTTAAGCATTTCGGTAAAGTCTGACATATAATTAGGCAGTCTTTCAGGAGTGACGGCTGTATCTTCAATTACTGATACTGGTTTTGCATCACCTGAAATAGACGAAAGCAATCCTAAACCGGCTTTACGGAGTTCCCAAACTTTACTGATATCTTTTCCAAAAACAAATGATGAGTGATATACTAATCCTGATTCAATCAAGTCCTTATCAATGGCAGCTATTTTGTCAGAAAGTTCATCATAAGATTCAGATACCAATTCAATTATTAAAATCGCAGCAGGTTCACCATGTATAAAAAATCGATTCTTATTTTGACTTATGTTCGATTTACTAAGATTGATTATGTTTGAATCCATCATCTCAACTGCCATTGGAAGATGTCTTAATGTAATTAAATTTGCATTAAACGCAT
>JAAZCB010001066.1 GCA_012513545.1 Clostridiaceae bacterium | reverse complement strand
TAGCTAAGGATGCAGCATCAAATCCTCCACTGTTAAAACGAATATCGATTACAAGAATTCTCTTGTCTTGTAAATCAGGTATAACCTGATTAAGTGCCTTTTTTGTTGTTTTTGCCTGGTCAAGAGTCTCAGTTCCCATTGCAGGAAGAACAAGATAACCAATATCATCGCTTAATGTTGCATAACGTACCGGTGAATCCTTGAATTTTTTATACCCGGTCAAATATTTAGCTTTAATAAGATAAACAAGTTCCTGTACTTTTTTACTATCCGCCCAAAACTCTGAAGGATTTTTGTAAGGTGAGTATGTTTTTTCCCCTGCACTAATAAAAATATGATCATCATTAAGTCCGCTGATCATATCACTCATATACTCAAACAAAGTATCCTCCTTTGTATTCTCATCAATCATACCACTATAGTGTTTATACTTTTCATCAATATCAACATTATATAAGTCAAAGAACGCATAATTTTCTTTAAAAGCTTCATAAAACATAAGAAATTGTTTGCGAGGGTCATTGGATACCGTTGTTTTTTGAGCTAAAAAGTCCTTTTCTGCCTTATTGGCAGAATATACGGTTTGTGAGCCCCGATTAATTAAATTTAGTACATTATCCTTTTTTTCAAGTTCCAGTTTTCCCAACGCGCAATACATATACTTGTTAATGATAACCCCTTCGTATTCTTTAATTCTGGTCACAGTAGAATCGGTTATCTGATACACTTTCACAAATCCAAAATTGGCTTTCAAACAGAGTCCATATGGCTCTATCTTCCACAACCCGTTATATTTTGATGCCAACACAACTAGAATGATAAAAGAAACTAAAATAATCCCTAAAAAACTAACTACAAATAAAAATATATTTTTTCCCATTATTTTGCTCCCCCCTTAACATTGATACTAAGGTATATTCTCATGGATTATACGTTTCATATCAAATATTGTTGCATTGTAAATGGATATATTTTTACATATATTAAGCACCCTTCTCCCGTGCATATAGGACTATCTTACTACAAAAACAACTACTAAATTACTATTGTTAATACATTAAATTTGTTATAAGATATTTAATGTACCGCAAAAGCAGCGTCTCAGAACAGAATATCATATAACAATAAAGGTCTTAATGCCAATTCTGTTTCCGCTCTTTATTAATAGCAATAACTAATTTAAGATACAAGCAAAAAAGAGTCTAATATATCAGGTTTTCCTCGTTAACCAATATATTTGTCTAATAATTCATATTGTTAAAAATACTATTAAATAAATATTTACTCCCCTAACCTTAACCCATGAAAATGGGTCTTTTTTTTATATTTTTTTCATTCTTTCCAGAACTTCATAGGGTACAAACAAATTACCCCTGCCAGTGCCGATTTTTATATCCGGTTTGAATGAACCATGAAAGTCACTGCCACCCGTAGGAATGATATCATGCTTAATGGCAAGTCTTAAAAGGTTTCCCGTATCATCCTGTGTGTGTTCTACATAATAGGTTTCAATTCCTTTCATTCCCGCCTCTACAAGAGCACCTACCAGTTTATCAAGCTTTTCCAAAGTTAATCCGAGATAAATGGGATGGGCCAGAACCGGTATACCTCCGGCTTTTAATATCTCTGCGATGCCTTCCTCCGGTGTAAGCTTGTCTTTATTCACAAATGCCGGTTTACCGGCGGAAATAAACCGGTCAAACGCATCCCGTATACTAGACACATATCCCTTTTTATATAATACACTTGCAATATGAGGCCTTGCCACAACCCTTCCTTTAGCCTCACTTGCGACTTCCTCAAGGGTAATATCAAATCCCAGCTCATTTAACTTTTTTATCATCCTGGGATTTCTTTCTTCTCTCTTAAGCCTGAGCTTCTCCAGAACACTTTCAATATTCAGGTAGCTATTATTAAAGAAATACCCCAGAAGGTGCATCTCAGGTTCGAAGTCAACACTTATCTCAACCCCTGCCAGCACTTCTATTCCAAGTTTTCTTCCCGTCTCAAGCGCTTCAGGAATTCCATCGATAGTATCATGATCGGTAACAGCCAATGCTGACAAACCATTCTCCCAGGCATGCGTCACAAGCTCAGACGGTCTCATGCTACCGTCGGAAGCAGTAGAATGTGTATGTAAGTCTATAAACTTTTCCATAAAAAAATACTCCTATGTTAATATAAAATTTTCAATACTTATAACAGATTTCAGGCGGAAAATTGCCTTCATATGCTGCTTTTAACAGCTCATCAAGCGTCCTCAAAGACTTTACCGCTTCCTCCATTGTTATTATTCCCTTTTCAAGTGCTTCAGCAAGTTCATCGGCGTCAAGTACCTCAACTTGTCCATCCCTTGTTATTCTGATATCCAGGATCAGGTCTACCAGTGTATATTTATCCCTTTCCCTGTCGTACTCAACATTGATAATGTCGCAATACCAGTATTTAAACTGTCCCTCCTGATCAAAAAACCTGCTTATTTTATAGCCCTTATCTAAAAATGCATATGATATCCCACCGGAAATATCCGAGCGCTTTTTTATCGGCTCCCATTTTGTCACCAATAAATTATCATCTCTGTAAATAAGCTCATCGCCGGATATATCAATTATTTCAGAGGGTATATATCTTTTTCTGAAAATCATCGGTTTCTTCATTCTTATCCCCTTGTATTGTTTACTCCCTACCCATTATAGAATAAGGATTTTACTCTATATTATACATTAGCAAGCCAAAATTTAAAATGAATTTCTGACAATAATATTTCCCACATCCTTCCACAGGCAGGTTTCTGGTGTTATAATAGATTATACTTTTAATGATTAATTTCAGTTTTTAACTTTAGTATAAATACATAATTAAGTCCATAAATATTCTTGTAGTCTCAACTTTAAAGGAAGAATATTATTGTGTTCCTGGTCTTATGAGAATAGTATAAATACTTAAGTAATTTTGGTTGGGAGGAGAATAATTTGCAAGCTAAAAGAACCTGCAGTAATTGTTTAAAAGGAACAGTAATCACTATCAACAATGATATTCTGTGCATTGTAAAGGGAGTTGTTTCCTGCGACTATGTATGCTCGAAGCATAGGTTTATGCCTGCAGTTAAATCCGGAAGAAAGAGAATCAACTCTTGTATTGATTGTGAAAACTTCATAATTTTTGACACTTCAAATCTTGAGGACAGGGCTATGGGCGTGTGTCAGTTATTTACCGTCAGAAAATACGATGGCAGGAAAAGGAAGCCATGTTCGAAGTTTGCTCAAAGGGTCAGAAGGGAAGTATCGTAACTATATGGCTTATACTTGGAAAGAGCTGATATTTTAAGTTAAATGCTTTATTCTGCTTAAAATATTAGTTTCTTTAATATCAATCAAAAACCATACATTATATAAGCAGTGAAACATAACAAGCTGCAATATGCTGACAGTTATTATTGTAGAAGACTAAACCTCAAAAATGCTGTACAACTTAAAGTGGATATGAACTACTGATTAGAATAAACATATTGTA
>JAAZCB010001065.1 GCA_012513545.1 Clostridiaceae bacterium | reverse complement strand
TCTAAGAACAGCAAAAGGTTCATAAACCAAAATACCATAATCTACATCAGTAGTAATTTTATGACCTTTACAATCTAAAACAATACTTTGGGAGCCTAATCCACCAATAGCTCTAAATTGAAGACATGCTGTTTGTGGGTCTTGATAACCATTTAAATCAATACATGCCTCATATGCTGCTGCTTCAACAGTACAATTGTAAACATCTGGATCAAAATCAGGATCTAAAATACATGTTTGCCAAGTTAAATAATCACCGGCACACATTGCGTGATCTGTAGGATCTTCAAAAGTAGTATTTATGTAACCAGTATTAATATCTCCAGTAAGCTCATATAAACCTGGGTTGGCAAAACGACCACATTCAGAAATAGTGTAATCTGGAGCCGCAAAATTCATTCCTGCAAACAACACAAACAGGAAGAAAATAAGTCCTAAATTTACTTTTGGAATTGTCATGCTAAATAATAGTCAATTAAACTTTATAAAGATTGTGAAAAAAGAAGAGAATTAATTTCCTTCAATTTCATCAATTAATTCTTGAGTTCTTTCCATATAATATTCGTCACATTCGCCATTAATATGTTTTTGATATTTTTGATCATTAGTAACAATACTATTATTTGGTAAAAAGCCCAAAACAGCAAGTGATGCTTCCTTATCTTCAATAGGACATTTCATTAAATCTAACACAAAAAAAGGAAAAGAATCTAAATATATAAGAATCTGAGGATATAACCTATGACGAGTGTGCTTATTATTCAATTCATTTATAAATTCCATTTCGTGAACTACATCTAAATGTTCATTTAACATTCTGTATGGAACCTCATTATATTCAAATTTATTGTTATAATTTGGAATTAAATGTTTTTCATCCATATTATCATAAGGGTAAGTTATAACTTTACGAATGTCTTCCTCTTTAAGATATTTATGCATTATATATGAATAAACTAAATATTTATTCAATAAAATAACCTTATTATTAAATATTTCAGGCTCCTTTTAAAAATGAGTGGGTTGATAAAATCTGTTAATTCTGGAGAGATCTAATTTTCCTAATAACAGATATGCGATGTTGATAAGATTTTTCTTTGTACTGTAACCTCTCGCTTTAGCTTTAGCAGCCTGGATGAGAGAGTTGAATCCCTCAAGAATTCCGTTAGTTATTCTTGTCTGATACCACATAACAATTCCGTTAATATGTCTTTCAATGGTTTTAGCCGCTTTGACCATGTTGAAAATTTCTGATTCTTTTACCCAGTCGCACCATTTTTTTATAATAAGTTCAAATACTTCAGCAGATTCAGCCTGATAGCACATCTGAAATGCTTCCCGCATATGATAAGCTTTCACTGTGTTCAGATGCATCGACGACATCTCAAGCTCTTCTACTTTCTTAAGATCAGATACTGAAAGGTCCTTCCTGTTCTGTAAAAGCAGATACCGCATGTTTTTAAGCTGCGGATTGTTCGATTTCTCCCATTTCCGGACATTATCAACGGCTTCGTTAATGATTTTCATGACATGGAACCGGTCGAATGTGATAGACGCTTCAGGAAAATTTTCTTTAACGCCTGATATGAACGCAGGTGACATATCGCTGCAAACCCGCTTTATCTGACTCTTTTCACAATTCTTTTCCTCAAGACGGTCTGCAAATCCTTTAACTGTTTCTGTTCCCTTGCCTTCTTCTATGTGAACAACAGACCGTTTCTCAAGGTCAACAAACAGCGTGATATAATCGTGCCTCTTCCTCGCGGAAGTTTCGTCAATACCTACTTCCTTTACTTCGCTCATATCCTGTA
>JAAZCB010001064.1 GCA_012513545.1 Clostridiaceae bacterium | reverse complement strand
TTGGTGGGGGACTATATTTATTTCGGTTCATACGATTCCGAGCCCATTCTTTGGCGAGTAATCAATATTGATGATAATGGCAATCCTATGCTTTTGAGTGATAAAATTATATCAAGGAAAACCTATAGTTCCCAGGGGGCAAATCATACAAACTACGAGTCCTTCCGGCAAGAACATGGAAGTAACCTTTGGCGGGATTCAAATATAAGACAATGGTTGAACAGCTCAGAACAAACCATCCAATGGATTCAAAACCCTCCTCCATATTACGAAGAAGCAGGTTTTCTTTCAAATGGGAATTTTACACAGGCACAAAGGGATGTCATAAAACCTATAACCCATAATGTATTGCTATCTTATCGTGACGGAAACTTAGCAGAAGGCGGCACGCATTTTTATCGAAGCACACCATATATGAAAATATATGGAGAAGGAGAGTTTTACTCAAACTGGCTCATGGAGGAACTTGTGCAAAGCTCATACGAAGGCGCATATCATCACACAGTAACAGACAAAGTATTTTTTCTGGATATCAAGGAGGTTTACGATTACATATACCGCAATAGTTCAGTCTTAGGTGATCAATATTGGGTTGCGAAATATTCGGATGCAGTCTTGTCGGGTTTGGGCGCAGGGGAGGATGCAAATGTTACTGATTATTGGACAAGAACCCCTTTATCAACCGAGCATTATTCACAATACAATAATGAAATAGTATCAAGCCTGGTACATACCATGTCAACTCCACGTCATACCCTTATCAATCAAACAATTTATGATAATAATAATCGTTTTATCACAATGCTTGCTCAAGATATTGTGATTTTGGCGGGAATGTCAATATCAAACCAATTTAGCTTAAATATTAATTATGATTTAAGCGGATGTACCCAAAAGGCATTTCTTTTGGATTCCATTGGAAACATAATGCCGTTGGCAAACGTTTATTCGAAGGAAGTTACATTATACAAATAGCTCGGGAGATCAATCATGACTAATCTGTTCACTGCTGCGCAAAGTTGAAACATATGTCTATCGCGGGTTCTTAGAGTAAAATATCATTCAAACTGTACATTTTTATGGTAATTACAAAAATTCAATTATGTTTATGCAGTATGCTTACCGTAGTGAATGGCGCTTTTGGGGCATAGAAAACTTCAAGGAGGAAACCGACGGAATCTAGAATCATGTTCCCTCTTGACCGAATAGCCCTGCTTGATTAGTTTTTAGTGGATATAATTGGGTATAACTATTAAGGAGAGAAGCAGATCGATAGGTTCAGTTTCAAATATATATTGACAAATACCGGAGGAAAATTCACATGGGAGAAAATACAACTACAAAACAGGGCCATCATTTTAGTCATGCTCATCATCATACTAGCCATCATCACGATCATCATCACGAACATAGCGCAGAAAGTCACAAAAGTTGTGTAGCTTTGGTTCCGATTTTTAATCATTTGGAAGAAGAACAAATGGATGAAATCATGAGCGTAACGCATTCTATTTCCTATAAAAAAGGAGAAAATATTTATCGGGCGGGTGACCAGTCAGACTCGCTTTATATTGTCAGTAAAGGGCGTGTGAGAATCTATCGTTTATCTGAGTCAGGGAAAGAGCAACTGCTGCGTATTCTGAACCCGGGAGATTTTACAGGCGAATTGGCTTTATTTAGTGAAACAATCCATGAAGCCTATGCAAGTGCGATGGAAGATACAAGCATCTGTAAAGTAAAACGTTCTGACCTGCAAGATCTCCTTTTAAAATACCCTTCTATTTCCTTGAGGGTCCTTGCAGAGTTTTCCAGCAGACTGGAACAGTCGGAAAAACAGACTACACGTTTTGCTACGGAGAAGGTAGAGACACGGATTGCACTTTTTCTTGCAGAGCTACTTGATGCCGGTAGTAACTCCAATGAAATTATATTACCTATGAGCAAAAAAGACCTGGCTTCATATCTGGGCACAACTCCTGAAACGATTAGCCGCAAACTTTATGAGCTTGAAGATGCAGGCTATATAAAACAGAAGCCAAATAAACGAATTCAAATTTTAAACTTGGATGGATTGCTGCTCGTTTAAGTTCAAAAATATATCGTAAATTTTTCAAAAAATTGATCCAGGTCAAGTTATTTTTCTGTGAGGGGTTATATAGTAAGCTTAGAAAAATTAACAAATAACCAGGAAAGAGGGGAAAAACATGCTCAAACAATTAACATTTACTCAAGCTAAGGAACAGCATCTTAAAATTTTATCACAATACGTACCCGTTGTATCACGTGTTCATGGGGGCAGTCATCCGGAGTTTTATGAAGTCCAAAAAATATTTGATGCAATAAATGGGAAAATAAAAGAAGCAGGATCAATTAAACCCGAATTAAATGATGAGTTTACTAAATTACGCGAAATCACTAACAACTATACCGTACCTGAAGACGTTTGCGAAAGCTATGAGGCTGTTTATCGTATGTTGGCCGAAATAGATAAAGCTTACTATGCTTAAATATATATAGTCCTCCAACAGAAAGGGGTGAGGGTTTGCAGAGGTTTATATTAAGCAAGAAAAATCATATAGTGTTGATTAGTGCAGTCTTAATTGCTGCTGGATTCATCAGTGAGCTGGGTTTTAAAAATGAAGTTGTAGCAATCTGGTCCTTCGCCATCGCCTCAATTTTTGGAGCTTCGCCAATTGCGATTCAAGC
>JAAZCB010001063.1 GCA_012513545.1 Clostridiaceae bacterium | reverse complement strand
TCACTGTCATTCTCAGACAATATTTTTTCAAAATAATCATCTACAGTCTCATTTTTGTATCCGGCTATATTAAACCCTGTACCAATCTGTCCTGATGAGTACATAAAAGAAATGTCCGGAATTGAAGTTACTGTGCATCCTAAAAACACCATATCGAATTTTCTCGACTTAATCCTTTTAAACTCATCATCCCATTTGACTTTTTTTATGTTCAACTCAATCCCAGTTTGGGCAAGCTGCTCTTTTATTTGCTCAGCCACTTTCAACCTCAAGTCGTTGTCGTCGTTAACAAGCATTTCAAGTTTAAGGGTCGTATAAACTCCATTTATGTTTTTATATAAAACACCTTTATTCTCCTTCCAGCCTGCATCCATAAGTATTTGCCTGGCTTTCGAAGTATTCACGGTATAAGAAAGAACATTGGTGTTATAAAGCCATGTATCCGGTATTACAGGTATATCAGCGGCTACCGCTTCACCAGGCATAAACTTGTCAATAAGCTTCAGCTTGTCAACAGAGTATGCTATGGCTTCTCTGACTTCCTTTTCCTTCAGAATGTTGTTTGACAAATTAAAAGCTATAAATTCATACTCATTGCCCGGATATTTTTTAAGAGTAATGTCTGATCTTCCGCTGTACCTTGTCCACTCTTCCCTGTCCATGGTTATCAAATCAACTTCCTTTGATTGAAAAGCATTATCTATCGATTTATCCTTTCCGTATATCTTAATGTTTATTTCAATAATATACGGAAGACTTTCTATTCTACTTTCCTTGCCCTGGCTTTCCCATTCCTTATCCTTTTTCACACTTTCTTTTCCTGCCCACCACTTATCGTTATTCTTGAATTTTATGTGCTCATTCTCTCTATATTCTGCAAACTCATACGGACCTGTTCCAACAGGCTTATAATTTTTTTGAGAAGTTAACATGTCTTCCCCAAGAAAATAATGTTTGGGTATTATTGGAAATGTCATCATTTCAGGGGTGAAGGAGTTTGGAGTATTCAGTGTAATTTTTATTGTGTAGTCATCAATAATATTAACTGAGCTTATGTTTCTCACATTCGTCTTGTAGTGACTGTTAACAGAAGGGTCCATTATAGTGTTTATAGTAAACTCCACATCTTCTGCCGATAAAGGTATACTGTCATGCCAGTTTACTCCCCTTCTTATAAAAAATGTCCACTCAAGTCCGTTGTATGATACTGTCCAGTTTTCAGCCAGCAAGGGTACAGGTTCCTGTGCCTTGTTAATGGTAACAAGGCTTTCAAAAATAAAGCGGCTGTAGTCCTTAACGTAAGCATTATTTGTCGTAATAGGGTTTAAAGTGTCCGGAGCCGTTGAAAAAAGATTAAGAATTCCACCTTTTACAGGACCAGTGTCGAGAACATCATCCATATTGCCGTTCATGAAAATGTTTTCATTGTTATTGGAAGGCTCTTGCGGTTCATTCATTACACTGCATGAAGGAAGTAATAAATTCATTATAAAAATTGCCACGAGTATAAAGATTTTTCTTCTCAAGTGTATCTCTCCCTTAAAAACCCTAATTAATCTGCATTATTCCTGCTAGTGTACCCGTCTTTCCCATATCTCCCCTATGGGAAAAAAACATGTCCTTATTACATTTCGTACATATATCACTCAATAATATTTTAGTTTCATCCAAGCCAACATTTAATAAGGTTCTTTTTATTATTAGAGGCAAATCAATAAAATACTTTTGCTCCTCTTTTGTTATATACTCAACGCTCCATAAAAGCTTTGCTTCAAATTCTTCTGCAACCTCTTCCCCAACCTCAAAACAGCATTTTCCAATAGACGGACCAATTGCAGACTCAATATCCCGAGGGTCACATCCGAATTCTTCTTTCATTTTCATTACAGCTTCTTTCGATATTTCCATCAAAGTACTCCTCCAACCGGAGTGGACCAGCCCAATTGCTTTTTTAACAGGGTCAAATAAAAAAACAGGTACACAATCAGCATAAAACGTAACAAGGGCAACCTGTTTCAAATTTGTTACCAGACCATCAACACCTCTTATGTCACTTTCCCGTATTATTCCCTTTCCCCTGTCTGTATCAGCTACTACCCTGATTTTGTTTTCATGCACCTGATTTGAAAGCACCATGTTCTCAAGCTTTATTCCAAGTGCATTTGCAATTCTACGGTAATTTTCCTCAACATTGACTCTTTCATCCGATTTGTTAAAGGCCATGTTTAAAGAATAATACGGCCCCTTACTGACCCCGCCTCTTCTTGTTGTAAAGCAGTGGGTAATAACGTTATCATATTTTAGCAGGTTGTTAAACTGAACAAATTCAACTCCGCCTTTGTTTACTTAGGTTGTGTTTTTGTTACTATTAAGAATCATAAGCTGCTCCGTTTTTGGCTTAATAAATAATAAAATAACAAACTAAACTGACAGGGCTTTATGGCAATCCTTTAGTTGTTCCCTGATCTTTATCTTCTGAGGACATTTTGTCTCACAAATACCACATTCTGTGCATGCATCTGCCCTTTTTCCCGGAACCCATGGATTTGTACCTATTTCAGCATAGCCGTTCTTCGAATACTCTTCAATTCCGTAAATCCTGTAAAAATTCATCATTTGAAAAATATGAGGTATATTTACACCCTGAGGACACGGTATACAGTAGGAACAACCTGTACAATACAATTCGGAAAGCCTCTTGTTTTCCTCCATCATATTGTTTATAGCCTTAATTTCATCGTCTGAAAGGGGTTGAATATTCGAGGCCGTGGAACAATTTTCCACAACCATGTCGATATTTTCCATTCCAGAAAGTGCACAGTCAATGTCAGGGTTGGATAAAACAAACCTTAACGCCAGTTCAGCATTACTATTCACCTTTATACCGAGCTTTTTGGCTACTTCCTTCGGAAGACCGGATACCCTTCCACCTCCGACTGGTCCCATTATTACTACACCAAGCCCCTTCGACTTTGCATATGAAATCGCTTCCTCATTACTCCTGTCAATAGCATTATACTGGCAAAGAACCGATTCAAATATACCTATATCAATAAGCTTTATCATATTCTCAGGCTTATCATGGAAAGAAAAAGATATGTGTCTTATCAAACCTTCTTCCTTCGCTTTTTGAGCTTCGGAAAGCCACTTTGTTTTTTTATCGATATCAAGGAAGCCCTCATATCCAATACCATGAAAATGGTAAAAATCAATGAAATCCATGTCAAGCTTGGTAAGTTGCTCTTCAAGTATTCTTCTGTAGTCTCCTTCTTTCTTAACAAGATGTCCGGGACTTTTGGTTGAAACATATACTTTATTTCTTATTGCTTTTAAAGCCTTTCCAAGAGTATTTTCGCTCAAACCTTCACAATAAAAGTATGCTGTGTCAAAATAGTTTATTCCCAGTTCATATCCTTTAAGAAGCATCTCAATAGTTTTTTCATCGTCAACAACATTCTTGTCCCCGACCTTTGTCATCGGAAATCTCATGCCTCCGAAGCCGAGTCTTGATATCTTTATACCTGTGTTTCCAAACTTGTTGTATTCCATAGTCAATTCCTCCAAGAAAATGTTATATTTAAACTTACCCTCCTATAATCCTTCAAGAAGGTTGAATTATATACCTGACACAGCTTATTTTAACACTTTATAACCTTTAGGTCTACCTGTTAATCTTTTTTATTAATCGTATTTTCATAAAATTATTCTATACTTCCGAATAAAAACTCTGTATATTTATAATAGTATAAAAAAACACAATAAACAGGAGGTAAATTATGGTTAACAAACCTTTCCCACATATAGAACTAAAAAATAAAAGGCTAAATGTTGAAATTGCTCATCCCGGTACTTTCTACAACGGCTCGCGCTTTGACTGGACAGCTTTTATAACAAAAATTGTTCTGGATGGAAAGTATTCTTTTTGTATGCCGGAATCACTCATACCCGGACAGGGCTCAGGTGGTTTTGGGTTATGCAATTAGTTTGGCATATCAACCCCTATTGGATATACCGAAGCAAATCCGGGAGAGAAATTTCCCAAGCTTGGCACTGGCCTCTTAACCCGTTTTGATGAATCAGATTATTTTTTCTTCGATAAGTATGAGGTTCAGCCCTTTGAAATTAAGATTTCCACAGATTCAAATACGGCATTTTTCAGGTCGGAACCCTCACAATGCAATGGTTATGCTGCCACTCTGACAAAGAAAGTGTCAATCTCCGATAACAGGCTGACAATAGACTACTGCCTTGAAAATACGGGAAATAAACAAATAATAACGGAAGAATACTGCCACAATTTTATAGCAATCAACGAAGCCCGCATTGGTCCCGGTTATACAATCAAGTTTCCCTATGAAGTACAACTTGATGAAATCCCTGACGTAATGGCTGTAAAGAATAATGTAATAAATTTCACTAAAATGCCCAAAAATGATTTTTACTGTCGTCCCCAGGGCTTTAATCAAGTCAGCGAACACTATTGGGAGGTCATAAACACGAATGAAAAAGCAGGAGTACGGGAATACAGCAATTTCCCCATAAATATTGTTGCTGTCTGGGGAACAAGCCACGTTGTAAGTCCTGAAGTGTTTATCAATATAGATTTGTCTCCTGGCAATAAAATGGAATGGTCAAGAAAATATGAATTCTTCAGTCTATAGACGTTTTATTAAAAACGGCCATTTCTCTTAAGGAAAATGGCCGTTTTAATACTGTTTTAAGCTACTCCTTAACGGAAACTTTTGCCCACGTATCCTTCAGGGAAACTGACCTGTTGAAAACAAGTGCACCTTTTTCCGAATCAACCGAATCAATACAAAAATAACCCAGCCTTAAGAACTGGAACATTTCTCCAGGTGCTGCATCTTCAAGTCCTGGTTCAAGTTTGCATGATTTAAGGACTTCCAAAGAATTCGGATTAATGTTATCAAGAAAATTAACATTCTCATTCGCCTCAGGATTGGGACTTGAAAATAGATAATCATACAGACGAACCTCGCTCTCAACAGCATGCCGAGCCGAAACCCAGTGAATAGTACCTTTTACTTTACGTCCGTCAGGAGCATTTCCACCTCTTGTTTCAGGATCATAAGTACAATGAAGCTGAACAATTTGGCCTGTTTTATCATCCTTAACGATTTTAACGCACTTGATAAAGTAAGTGCTTTTAAGTCTTACTTCCTGATCTGGTGCTAGCCTGAAATACTTCTTTGGCGGATTTTCACAGAAATCCTCCTGCTCTATATACAATTCTTTTGAAAAAGGCACCTTTCTTGTACCTGAATCCGGGTCTTCAGGATTGTTTGGAACTTCAAATTCTTCTATCAGGTCTTCGGGATAATTGTCAATTATAACCTTAAGAGGACGCAGTACAGCCATCACACGGGTTGCCTTTTTGTTAAGCTCTTCTCTTAAACAATGCTCTAGAAGCGCTATATCTACTATGCTGTTTCCTTTTGCCACCCCAATACGCAAGCAGAAATCCTTTATTGAAGCAGCAGTGTATCCACGTCTTCTTAACCCTGATATGGTAGGCATACGCGGATCGTCCCAACCACTTACATACCCCTCTTTAACTAGCTGCAATAGCTTTCTTTTGCTCATTACAGTATAATTCAGGTTAAGTCGTGCAAACTCAATCTGTCTGGATTTACATTCAACATCCAGCGTTTCAAGCAGCCAATTATACAAAGGCCTGTGATCTTCAAACTCCAGGGTACAGATTGAGTGTGTAATTCCTTCGATTGAATCAGACAGGGGATGCGCAAAGTCATACATCGGATAGATGCACCAGTTATCTCCAGTTCTGTGGTGAGATGCTTTCATAATCCTGTAAATTACAGGGTCACGCATATTTAAATTCGGTGAGGACATATCGATTTTAGCCCTTAAAACTTTTGAACCATCCTGAAACTCTCCATTTCTCATTCTCTTGAATAAATCGAGGTTTTCCTCAACAGAACGATTTCTATAAGGACTTTCCTTTCCCGGTTCGGTTAGTGTTCCCCTGTATTCTCTTATTTGCTCCGGACTCAAGTCGCACACATAAGCTTTACCAATTTCAATCAGCTTTACTGCATATTCATAAAGCATGTTAAAATAATCGGATGCATAAAACAACCTGTCCTGCCAGTCAAAACCAAGCCATTTAACATCTCTCTCTATAGAATCGACATATTCGGTATCCTCCTTGCTTGGGTTTGTATCGTCAAACCTTAAGTTGCACAGCCCTTTATTACGCTCAGCTATACCGAAGTTAAGACAAATGGACTTGGCATGTCCTATATGCAAATAACCATTCGGCTCAGGGGGAAATCTTGTGTGAACCCTGTCACCAAACCTTCCTGTTTTTATATCCTCATCAATTATATCCTGTATAAAACTGGAATGCTTAATTTCTCCCTCTCCTATAGTGTTATCGTTCTTACTGATTTCGAATTCTGAACCCATCAGGACTTTCCTCCTCGTTCTCTTTAATCGTTATTTCTCAATATGTAATCGGACTTATAGAAATATATATTTATATATTATATATAATAATTACCTTTCCATTCAATACTTTTTTCATCACTACTGCAAAACATTCGATAAAAATAGACATATGAATTCCTTTTATAAATAAAAACAAGTACCCCTAACTGACTCAAACAGTTTGAGGCACCTTATAAATAGTTTATGCTCAACTCTCTTAAAAGGACTTGCAGGGCAAACAAAGCCTCATAATCCTGCAGGTGGAAAAGCCCGCCACACTTTCTTTAGCGCTGTTTACGGTATCACCATCTAAATATAAGATGCACTTGAAAGTTGTGCCTCCATTCTGGCGGATTAATTAGCAGGTGTCGGGGTTTCATACTGGTTGGCAAAACCGGAACCTGTGCTTAATCGATTTTACCTACTCCTGCATAACTGGTTACGAGTGATTTAACATTATCAACATTATGTAATACCTTCGTATAGTTGTATGGCGGTGTAAAACTGCCTGTTGATGCTGTTGGCTGGCTTCCTGTACAATTTACATACTTGTTATTCAGAAGTTCCCAATATCCTGTATTGTCACTATCCCAAAATCCTATCGGGTTACCCGAGCTTTCAAAATAATTGCTTTCTATTCTTAGTTTAGCACCCATTCTTGAATTAATTCCTGAACTCAGGATTCCTGCATAATAATTGTTAAAAATGTGTCCAGTCCCGTATCTGTAGCTTGGGAGTCTGGAATTACAGTTTTTAAAGTAATTGTGGTGATATGTTATCTTTCTGTCATAATTATCACTATCGGAGGACCCGACTAAACTGGTTTTATAACTGTCATGAAAATAGTTCCACGAGAAAGTCATATATTCACTATCAGCTTTTGCATCAAGTAAACCGTCATAATAGTCCTTATCGTGATTAAGATCATTATATAATTCGCAGTGAT
>JAAZCB010001062.1 GCA_012513545.1 Clostridiaceae bacterium | reverse complement strand
ATCAAAGTGGGCTTTTATAGTATCTACACTTTTTGTTTTGTTTGTTGTACTTGCATTTACGGGAGGACTCAATATTGCTGCGTTCAAAAAGAATTACACGAACTCTTTGGTCGGAAGTTATACAGTGCTTGGAGGCGGTACTGTAAGAAAAATAGAGTATGCAGTAAAATATGGTAAACCACTTGATAATTTCTTCGGTATGAAGCAATTGCTTCAGGAAGTAGTTAGTGATTCAGAGGATATTAAGTCTGCAGAAGTAATTTTGACGGATGGAAGAGTGGCCTATGACATTAATGGAAATGTCCAGGGAAAAATGCTTCATAAAGACCTTTTGAAGGATCTTGACTTTAGTGGCAATAATGAAGAAAAGCAATATGTTTCAAAGCTGCTTGAGGGTGAATATCACACATTTCTTCCTCTTAGAAACAGAGAAGGTGAGTGGATTGGGAGCCTTGATTTGATATTTGATGAAGAAATTGTGGTCACACGCACCGGTAAATACCTTAAAACGTCATTTGTGTTTATGCTTGGTCTGGCTTTGATTTCGGCTTTGATTCTAGTTCTGCTGTTTTTCAGGATCAGAATATTCTGCGAAAAAGGTGAAATCCGGGAAAATCGTATAATGCTTATAGTTCTTTCTGTTCTTGCTGTCTCACAGGTTCTGTACGCAGTAAATAATATATTTCTGTTTCGGGATGCCTATAACAGCATTGCAAGGGAAAACACAATGCTAACGGCACAGATATTAAAAAAGGATATAGGCAGGATTGTAGGAAAGGGAATAAGCCTTGAAAAGCTTTATGAAGTTGATAGGTGGATGGAGACGGTTATAAGTCCTGTTCCTGAAATAGAAGGAGTATTTATAACAGGTAAGGACGGCAAGCTTTTATACTCCTCGGGAAATATAATCAAGGATAACTATGGGGCTTTCGAAGAAGCAAATATCTATGTTTTACCTCTTGAAAAGGACGATAATGAAACAGCCGGAACCATAAAGGCTGTTTTTTCCAAAAACTATATGACTCAGAAAGTGAGGGATATTCTACTTGATGCTGCAACCATATTTGTTACATCCTTTTTCTTTCTTTTCGAGATTACGTTGTTTATGATCCTTTTTTTAAAAAGGCGGTCAGGAAAGGATATAAAAGGACAGGCACCGGAATTGAATAACGATGGTAAAACAATACGCACACTTGCATTTATTATGTTTATGGGAGCATATATGTCAATTTCCTTTATCCCAATATTGACAAGGCGACTGTATCAGCCGTTTGCAGGTTTGTCTGAAGGAATTGTCATAGGTCTGCCAATCTCGGCAGAGTTGTTCTGCTGTGGGATTTCAACGGTATTGGCGGGATTTCTGATAGATAAAAAAAGCTGGAGGCATTCATATTTTATAGGTGCTGCCGTTTTCGGAGCGGGACTGGTTTTCTCCGGTATGGCTACGAATACGGCAATGTTTATTGCAGCAAGAGGAATAGTAGGCTTTGGTTACGGCTTGTGGCTTATGGCTATGAGGAGTTATGTAGCTTCCGCTCAGGGAGAACTGGAAAAAAGCCAAAACATATCTGCAATGAATTCGGGAGCATTTGCAGGACTTAACTGCGGTTCAGTGCTAGGAGGTATGCTAGCGGACAGGGTTGGCTTTTCAAGAGTTTTTTATGTAGCGGTTGTGTTTATTGCTATGGCAACAGTCTTTGCCAAGTGTTTTTTTGGAAGTGCGAAGACAAGCGGATATGAGGAGTCGGAGGCTATGGCTTCAAATGCTAAAAACGGAAGGCCTCAAATAAAAGTATTTGAGTTTTTTACGGATTATAAGGTATTGACATTTTTTCTTCTCATAATTATCCCTACTGGTGTATGCGGCATGTTCCTTGAGTATATCTTCCCTGTTTTTGCAGAGGGCATGAATGTTTCATCAGCAAACATCAGCCGTGCATTTCTTCTTAACGGCATGTGTGTAGTTATTTTAGGACCAGTTCTGAGTAAATACTTCGGAAAACACTTTAAGGCTGACACAATTATTATTGTGGCTGCTTTTACAACTGCAGCAGCCATGCTGGTATTTTATTCAAGCGGAACGATTGCAGCAGGATATATTTCTGCAGCACTTCTTGGTTTATCAAGTAGTTTTGGAGTTGCCGCACAGAGCAACTATTTCTTAAAGCTCGATGCTGTAAAGAATCTTGGAAGAGGAAAAGCCCTCGGCTTTTTCAGCAACGTTGATAAGTTCGGACAAATGGCAGGACCAATGATTTTCGGGTCAATTATTGCATTAGGTACGGCAAAGGGAGTAGGTATAGTAGGGCTTGCATTTGTTGTACTGATTTTTGGATTTCTTCTTGTTCAAAGGGTCAAAAGATTTGAATGAGTGATTCTGTGGGGGACTTATGGTTATAGAAAAAGTAAAATCAAGCTTTAGTAGTATTAATAAGAGGTATGTCATGAAAAACGGTACAGAGATTCTGGTGAGAAAAGCCTGCGAAGATGATATTCCCGGTATCGCAAGGCTTTTTGAAGCTGTAAGGATAATGCCTTTTAATTTAGATGCCAAACTGTCATCCGAACATGAGGACAGCTTTATAAACAGAGGAGGGTTTTTTGAAATTCTTGAAGAGAAAGATATTTTAAGGCTTCTAAATAATGATGAATATGTTTTCCTGGTTTCAGTCATTCCGGGAAAGGACGGTAAAGACGAAGTCAACAGCTGCCTTTACTGCAGTTTGAACACAGATTGTTTTTCAAACATGAAATGGAGCCTTGATAAGCGCGAACTTTCCGGTTCATTTATTTGCGCCTTTAATACCGGGAGGGTATGTACGGCAGTAGAACACGCTGTTGTACCTGTGGTACAGAACAGGGGTGCAGCATATCCTGTCGTATATGAAATGTATAGCCGGCTTATGGAGGCGGGAGCTTTGTTTATTATGCTTCAGATTTATACCGTAACAGGTGTATTTTTAAATGAAAAATACCAACCGCTCTATCTTCCGAATAAACGGAGCATAATCCTGAACGAGCGACTGGGAGCTTCCATTGCAGGTTCAAATGATATACCTTTAAAGAAAATTGGGGAAAGAGAAATAGAGATTAAGTCCCAGGTATATATTATTGAACTGAAAGAGGCAGTTAAAAGGCTCTTTAATAATATCGAAAGCTATCGGAGGGTATGATTAACATTAAGGTAAGGCTTAAGGACCGAAGAATATTGTAACGATAATATTGTAAGCTGTCGGGCATATAAATAAAACAATATTAGCAATAAGTCCTGCTTGAGCGAGTTTATTATTTTTCATTTTTGTACTGACTAATGCGCATATAATTCCAAAAGGCGCAATAAAAAGCGGCGCTACAAGCGGCAGTCCCTGCAGTTTTGGCAGCGGTACAACTTGAAGAAAAAGGTTGACAAGTATAAGAACCAACAAAAAGGCTATAAAAACAGATATCAGCCCAAATGCAATATATGATTGTGTTTTCTTAAGGTTTTGTTTGTCTGACATATTAACCTGCCTAATAAATACAGTTTTCCAAATTTCCCTATCCAATAATTTTACTTTACACAAAATCAGCCCCAAAGTCAATATTATGTATGATATTTGTAAAGAGTCAAGGGGACGGTTCTTCCTGACTCAAGCCTGGTTCACGAAGAACTGTCCCCTTTGATGGACAATGGCGAGACATTTACCTTTGGCTCATGGGATGAAATCATGCTGGGGAAGAAATACAATTTTCTTCTGTTTCTAGCAGAATGGCATCTTCCTTCTTTTCTATGATTGTTTCTTCTTTTTAGTATCATCATCTATTACTGTGGTTGTCTTATCGTCCTATATGACTTCTACTTCGAAGTTATCTGCAAAGAATCATAAAAAAAGCTATAATTTATTTGAACGAGGAGAAAATTTGGTATAATAATTCTGGTGATGGTCGACGATAGGATAGACTCATTAGCAATGAATTTTCTATAAGGATAAATAATAGAAAAGCAGTGGTTGTAAAGGAGTTATGGCACATATTTAAGGCATTCCAAAAAGAAAGGGAGATAAATCGCATATGAAGCCGAGGATATTTACAATTGCCTTTTCGAGCGTCTACCCATTGCTCGTTCAAAAGGCGGAGAAAAAAGGTCGTACAAAAGAAGAGGTCGACAAGGTTATATGTTGGCTGACCGGATATGACGAGGATGGTTTGCAGGAGCAGATTAATAAAGGGGTTGACTGTGAGACGTTTTTTAATGAAGCACCGCAAATTAACTCGAATGCCCATAAAATAACAGGGGTGATTTGCGGTATTCGGGTCGAGGAAATCGAAGACCCGCTCATGAAGAAAATCCGGTGGCTTGACAAACTGGTGGATGAATTGGCAAAAGGCAAGTCAATTGAGAAGATATTGAGAAGTTGATATTGCAATACAATTCTATGAGTTTTATGTCATATTAAGAAATTTACTTAATTTTAATAACATCAATGTTATAGAGGGAAACATAAAAGGATATATTTTAAAATATTATTATATTGCATATAATTGGATGTTGAATACAGCAATGCAATTGAAACACATTGAAAACAATGAAATAATTCTCATAAATAAAATGCTTCTGGACGTCGAGTCCCACGATTTTTGTCGGATTTCCTTCGGGAAATGGCCCATAATAAAAACTGCATCGAAGGCCAATGCCTTTGATGCAGTTCTACATAGTCATTCCCCGAAGCTTTATGGTTGATGTGTCTCATTGCTTCCGAACCTTTCTATCATAGCTACCACAATCTTAAATGCCTGTTCTCTGCTTGCCTTGCCGTAGCTTTCGCCCTTATCGGCAATTGGTGCAGGTGCGAATGAGTTGTTTCCAACACCGGATAAAATGCTGTTCTTTACCATGAAGTAAACCGAATCTCTGGCATAGCTGCTTATTAAACCATCATCATCAAATATGGGCACTCCTGTATGATCCAGTTTATGGAGGTCATATTGCTCATCTTTTTCCAATGTCCAGCCTTCCCAGTAAACGGTCTTGTAAACTCTTGTGAGCATGGTGCAGGCCTGTTCTCTGGTCACAATCGCATCCGGGTCAAACAGACCATTTCCAATACCGGACACTATTCCAAGACTGTATGCCTTGATCACGTCAGAATCATCTGTATCGGTGAAGGGACTGGTCAGGTCAACCTCGACCTTGCTGCCTTTCAGGTTCTCATAGAGTTTAACTGCAAGGGCACTAAACTCCTTCCTGGTGATGCCCCTGGTCATATCCTGATTCAAAAGGGTATCAGGGATTATTGACAATTTATCCGCCTTATCCATCCATTCGTAGGCCCAGTCGGAAGTGTTGAGCCACTTTCCTTCCCTTCCGTTTTTGTACTTCATAAAATCAGGGATCTGATATCCGAAAGTCCATTCAAAGGAAGGTTCCGCTCCTTTTGTCCATTTGAGGTAGTTTCCTTCCTGCATGTCAACCCATGCGTTGAGAGCCTCTGATATATTGTTGTACTGCTTGCTGCCTATACTTACGGGAGAAGAGAGCTTCCCTGTGGAGATATACATTGCCCTGGAAGTGGCAACAGCTTTGTTTAGGTAGGGGTACCCGGGAAAGGGGTCAAAACTGGAATTCCAGTAACAATAATTGTATATGCTGGTTGTTGCACGTGATCTTATATTGGCAAGAGCATCCTTAGCGACTTCATTTTTTTTCCCTGTTTTTGATCTTACAGTACCACTGAAGTAGAAATTATCGGTTGGAAGCTCCTCTCCAAGCCCCATAACATAAAGCTCCCCTTTAGTGTCGGCTGTACTTGCATATATTCTCCCTCTTGAATAGGCGTTTTTTACGGTTACTTCTCTTCCTGACCATGTTATGCCAATAGCAAGCTGTATCCTGGCAGTTCTTGTCTCTACATTACCTTCATTTCCCACATTTCTTAAGCCGGTTCTCTCTGAAGTTCCTGCGATTCCTGCCGCTATTAATTCCTCATCTACAAATGGGCCTGAATACTCGGAATATATATTGCCCTTGTTCAGAGCTTTATCAAGATCGGATTCTCTGAGCTCGCCAATAATGCCACCTGTTATAAATAATCTGCCTGTACTGACTCGGGTCACCTTCACGGTGATTTCTCCCTGATTGAGCAGGTTTTCGGCTTTTGCGCCAAATCCGAAGAATCCTGCAATGCCTCCAACCATACCGAAACCTTCATACGTGGCTGCAATATTTCCCTGATTAGTCAGGTTTAAGACCTTGGATTTTTCTGTAAACGCACTTCCGATAATTCCTCCCATATTGAGCTCACCTTCGCCGATCCTTTGCAAGGTCAGTGCTGCTTTGTTCATCATTGAATCTATACTGCCTTCAAGTTTTCCTACTCCTCCGCCAAAGCAGAATCTGCCTGAACCGTTTACTGTGAGATACACACTTCCTTCGGTTACGCAGTTTTCAATGCTTCCACCGCCAAAGCCTGTGATCAAACCAAAGGTAACTTCCTCTTGAACTGCTAAAGTCTGATTTATTTGTGCATTGACAATAAGATTTTTGATTACCGATCTGCTGTCAGTGATGCTAAACAAGCCCATTTTGCTGTTATCGGCAATTTTTCTTATGGTTATTGTTTTCCCATTGCCGTCAAAGATACCGTTAAACATAGGGCCATGGCTGCCAATAGGATTCCAGATGTTTTCACCCAGATCTATATTTTCTGTGAGTTTGTAGTATGCTGCTCCATATTCTCCGTATAATCCTGCTTCAGATAAATCCATGAGATCTTTCAAAGTAGATATGAGGTATGGGTTGTTCGGAGTTCCTGACCCCCCACTGTAGGATAATATTTTTCTTTGCTCTTCCTGAGTATGAACCGGAAACGAGCTTTGCCCAATGATGAGAGCAACCAAAACAATATACATAAAACATCTTAACAGCTTTTTATCAATATTCATCTCTCAATCCTCCACTCTTTTATGGAATTTTGTATAGAAAGGGCTATGTTTTAGTATTATTAGCCATTTCCCTGAGGAAATCCGGCAAAAAGCGAGGGTTTTGATGTCCCAAAGCTTTTAATATATATCGGTTATAAAACTATAATTATATAGTCATTACCTATGTCTTTACAAAATTTGCAATCAAATTACTAATAAATACGCAGTCAGCTTATAGTGACAGGGGACAGTGACAGGGGACGGTTCTTTGACACGAAAATCACAGAAATTCACACATGAGCCGTAATTAGTAAATGTTCTTAATTAATTAACCTTAAATACAGGCCGGATACAAAAAAATGTTATCCGGCTTGTTCCCGTCTGCTGCTATTGCCAGTAAAGACAGGCGGATACCTTCGGTACATTGAACATTTTCACCTGCAACATGTGGAGTAGAATTTTTATTTATGAAGTGATATTATTATTTTACATGTTAGTACAAATCGGACATAATTTGTGTTAACTAATGCCAAAGTCACTTGCGGGCATTTAAGCTGTTGTAAGTTCACGTGGAAAAAAGGAACTATCAATTTTTCAATAGGAAACCTGATGTGACAATTAATATTGTTATCATTAGCATTCTCTTTTGCATTAAAGCTATTACAAAGATTATTGCTGTTTTCAAAGCTTAATATTTGCTGAAAATTAATACCAATTTATAAGGTTTAGAAATACCCCAAATTATAATCATGTGAGGAGGCAACAAAAATGAGCAGGTATGAAGAAGGGTTAAAAATAATCGAGGAGAGATGCGGGAACGGAAAAGATAATCTTATATCTCTCGCGTCTATTGCAATTGAGCCAAACTCAGACGGTAAACCACGTCCTTATGTCCGTGAAGTAGACGCTTTTTATGAAGACGGTGTGTTTTATGTTACTACCTGGGCAAAATCAACTAAAATGCAGCAGATAACTCAAAACCAGGAAGTTGCATTTGCGGTCAGCAACGGGTGGTTTTCTGGAAATGGTATCGGTGAAAACCTTGGATGGGTTTTAGACCCGAAAAATGAGCAGTTAAGGTCTAAACTTCGTAAAGCTTTTGCTGAATGGTACGATTTCGCGAATAATGAAAAGGATGAAAACTGCGTTATTTTGGCAGTCCGTATCACTAGAGCTACAGTAATTAAAGATCACGGTGCAATCCGTTACAATATGGACTTTATAAATAAAGTTGAGAGCGAAGAAGGGAAAATTAGATAGATATAAGCCGTAATGAGAAGACAGGATGGATGTTCAATATCCTATGCAACAGCGTAAAAAGCCGCAGTTTCAAGTAGTGTGGAATACTGTATAAACTTATGGGAGCGTGATATACGTTTGTGATTATTATGCTTATGTTTTTTGCGTTTATATTCATAATAATGAATGCACATCATTACTGATATATTTATCTTCAAAAATTCAGCTAAAGTTCAGATAACAAACAATTGCACTTCAGTTTAATGATTTAGAATTATATCATCCCAAAGAAAAGGAGCGACATAAATGAGAGAATCCCGAGGCAGACATGAGTTGAAGCACTATATAAACTATGCCGACGTATTGCAACTCAGATCAAGGCTTCCGTTTGTGGCCAGACCTGACAGCAATTCCATAGATGGAAAAGGCTATTTGGTTAAGAGCCTCTACTTTGATAATTACAACGATAAGGCGTTAAAGGAAAAGATTGACGGAGTGGACGAACGGGAGAAGTTCCGCTTGCGTCTTTATAACGATGACACATCCTTTATCCGCCTTGAAAAAAAGAGCAAGAAAAATGGCATATGTTTTAAGGAGAGTGCCATCATAACTAAAGATGAATGTGTGCGATTGCTTGACGGCGACTTTGCTTCGCTGAAAGAAAACGGAAGTTGCCTGTGCCGGGAGCTATATGCAAAAATATATTATCAGCAGCTTCGTGCCAAAAATGTAGTAGGCTACCAGCGGGAAGCCTTTATCTACCAAATGGGAAATGTACGGATTACCCTGGATTATGACATCCGAGCAAGCAACAATGCCCGTGATTTTTTGAAACCCGGGCCCATACCTATACCAATTAGCGGAGTTTACATTCTAGAAGTGAAATATGACAACTTTTTACCCGAGATAATACGTGGTGTGGTATCCCTTTCAAGTAGAAGAAGCACTGCGTTTTCCAAATACGCAGCGACAAGAATTGTATAAAATGGAGGTAT
>JAAZCB010001061.1 GCA_012513545.1 Clostridiaceae bacterium | reverse complement strand
ACATTGCGGTCTGCAATATACATTTTAACCCGTTGTATTTCTTGATTCCTATTTTCATAAGATATGGTCTCACCAAGTTCTTTTTGCTTTTTATCTATATATGCCTCTGCCATTTGATTGATAGCTTCATTTAAGAAGGCAGCACTTCCCATGGCAGGCTCACAAATAGTTAGATCAAGTATTTCATCAGCGGTTTTACCTTCCAGAAGTTCTTTTAAGGCATATTTAACCAGACACTTTGTCAAAACTTCAGGCGTATAGTAAGAAGCCGACTTTTCACGTTCCCGACCTGCCAACCTGTAAATAAATGTACCCTTTTCATATTTCCGAAGCTTGCCTTTATTTTCACCTGACTGATAACGTACCCTTTCTTCCTCCGTATAGTTGTCGAGCTCACTTTCAGGCACAAAATATCCAACATCAAGTTCATCAAAATCATCACGTTCACGTTTTACTTCAAACAGTGTTTCTTCTGCTATAAATCCTCTATAAGAAAGAAGTGCTTCATATACCGCTCCCATCTGATTTATACCAAGGTTGGAATAGGATATTCTTCCCCTGCGATCTCCCCTTCTGCCTGTAGAACGTGTAACACTCATGAGATCAATAATCTCGAGCATGACACAGTTGCGAAGCTTTGCTTCTGTAATCATTTTTGTATACTCAGGATCAAATATGTGAGCTTTTAATGGCTCAATAACAAATACATCATGAAGCGATTCCGAACCGGATAATTTCTTTAATTCTTCTTCACAATGAGGGTATCCGTTATAAATCAAATGATACAGCTTTGATAATGTTTCATGTAGATAATATCCTTCGCCCACTTCGTCAATTTCCTGGCGGATATTTTCCGTAATATCACGCAGGCTTTCAATGGAATACCCCTTTACATAAGCTTGTGTCTTCATTGGAGCATATCCAAGTTCAGGACGGGATTCTATAAACAGCATGAAAAGCATACGATACATATACCGCAAACATTCCAAAGTCAGCTGCCCCGCATCAACAGGATTATTTTCAAAATCACGGTTCAAACGATACCTCATATCATACAAAACTTCGTTACCAAGAAGCTCTATACTTGAACGAAGTGCATATTTCAAATCCTGTGATACTCCAGCTGAATGCTTGTGTGAATTATCACTAAGCTTGTCAAGAAGTGATACATCGTCATCAGGACACAGACTTTCTTTATGCAGCAATACTGCCATGGCCTGCAATGTGCTCTCTTCTCTCCGACTAAAAATTTCTTCAAGATCAAATTCAAGATATCTCTTTTCGTTCCACTTGTTTCTGTCAATAAGAGCTATACCTTCTAAGCCAATTACAACTATCCACCTTGGTGGTTCTGTTAACGAAAACAATATCTTTGTTGCAAATTCTTCACATTGTATATTAGTTTTACCGTTTTCAAAAATGCTTTCTGCCACATCAAAGCAATACCTTTGCATAAGACTTGAATCACTTTCCGGAGAATGAGCAAGCATTACCCATAAAAGCGGAGCACCGTTTGCCTTCTTTATTTCCAGATAAACTGGTATTTTTATCCCATCCTCTGTATCCATACAGAATGGATCTGCCTTTGGAAATCCCAATGATTCAAGACAAATATCTGCCAGATCTTTAATCATGGGTAGTATCTGCGAATCACTTTTTGTCCTTTTAGACTTATCATAAATTGTATAATATACCTTTGCACAATCCCGGAGCAATGACCATGGTGTACGGAGTTCTTCCGACTCCTTCGCCTCATTTTTCCATGCTGTTATTGTTTCGGCAGCATTCTCTTCAAATACGGAAGCAAAGTAATGGTTGGTATAATATTCGTTATAATTATTTATGCCTGTCAAATCCATCATATATTTACACCCCCATTAATACTGCTACTACACGCAAGTATGGATTATCTTCAATTTCCAGAGTTTCATGCACCCAATCTATATATGTATTAAAAAGTGCATCTACTCTGCGTTCTTCTTCATCTTTTTTTCGTTCACTTTCAAATAATGAAAGCTGATAAGTTTTATGTTTATCCTTTAAACCATCTAGTTTCCCAAGCTCTTCATATATTAACGGATCAATATTGTCCTGATATTCCTTAAAATAGCGTTTAAGAACTTTTTGTGCTTCTTCAACCACAACATTCATGGCCTCTTCAACAATCCCCTTTGCTGATTCGGGAAGATTATTTCTATTCGGAACATCATTCCTTCCAAAACCGGTCTTTAAAATAACCTGTTCCATTGTCATTTCTTCAACAAATTTACCATTCTTAAACTTTAATCCAAACCACTCATCTACAACTGGTGTTGACTTTCTATTTGGTATAGTTCCTGCAATAATATAAATTACTTCATTGTCATTTAGTTTTT
>JAAZCB010001060.1 GCA_012513545.1 Clostridiaceae bacterium | reverse complement strand
GGACATAAATCCAACCTCCTGTTTTCTGGTATTATAAAAGGAACTATGCAGCTAAAATATATAGTATTCAAAAACAGGTGGCAATGTTACAGTATGACCGTTATACATTATTTAACTTGACTCGGAAAGCTTTATATTGTAATATACCCATAAGGGGTATTGCTTCTTAACAAGAACGATTAAAACTAATTAAATGTGGTAAGTAATATTCAATATGGTTTATGTTTAGAAACAGCTGATATCCGCTACAAACCATAAATAATACAGAGTACATATTTTTATTGTAAGGAGGCTTGGAAAGTTGGAACCAACCTATATAAAGAGCTTATTATACGGACTTTTAACATTTGTGTCACCCTGTATACTTCCTATGCTGCCTATTTACTATTCTTACCTTGCGGGGGGAATTGCCGGCCAGGCAAATAATGAAGGAGGTAATCATAAAGAAAGGCTTCTTATTAATTCAATCGGCTTTGTTCTTGGGTTTTCGACAGTATTCGTGCTGTTGGGTGCAGCCGCTACATCCATAGGAGCATTTTTAAGGAGCCACAGGGATGAATTTGTAATTGTCAGTGGAATAATTATTATCCTCTTTGGGTTGAATTTTCTAGGCATTCTGAAAATTGGCATACTGAATGTTGAAAAGAGATTCGATTACCGATTTGAAAGGTTGAAATTCTTTAGTTCTGTTATATTCGGCATGGTATTCTCCTTTGGATGGACCGGATGCATAGTATCCTATCTCACTCCGGTAATGGCTATGGCTGCCGACTCGGAAATGATGGCTGAGGGACTTTTGATGCTAACCATATATTCTCTGGGTTTGGGGATACCATTTATAGTATCTGCGTTGATTTTTGAGAAACTAAAAAAGGTATTTAAGTTTGTACAAAAAAATTATAGAATAATTAATATTATTTCAGGGCTGTTCCTTATATATTCGGGGATAAGCATGATTTATCCGGTGGTTATAAAGCTTATGTAAAGTTTTTGCTAAATGTAATAAAATATAAAGGAGTAGAGGTATATGAATAAATCGATAAAAAAATATTTATTGGCAGCCTTATTGGCACTTCTTTTCAGTGTATCATATACTGCCTGTAACAGCAGTAAAATTGAAAAGCCGCCCCAAAGCAGTGCAGCGGCGGGAGAGAACAATATAATTACTGAAGACGAAGCAAATAACCAAACAAATAATGAACAAAAGGATGAATTGGTTGTGCCTGATTTCAGCCTTACAGACCTTAATGGAAATACAGTCAAACTGTCGGACTATAAGGGAAAGGTTGTGATATTGAATTTCTGGGCCTCCTGGTGTCCTCCTTGTGTTGGTGAGATGCCGGACTTCGATAAGGTCAACAGGAAGCTTGTTGCGGGTGATGATGCGGTAATCCTTGCAGTTAACCTTACAGACGGGCGGAAGGAGACAGAGGAAAAAGCAAGAAAGTTCATAAAGGATAAGGGTTATTCCCTTAATGTGCTTCTTGATAAGGACGGCAGTGCTGCAGACCAGTACATGATATACAGCATTCCGACCACTTACATTATAAACAGGGACGGTACCTTGTATACCTATAGGGACAAAAAGGGTATACCGTATAAACGTTTTGAAGGTGCTATCAGTGAGGAAATACTTCTGGATGTGCTGGAACAGCTTGATGTAAAGCTTTAGGAGGTATAGTATGAGCGACAGAATAATTATTTCAAGTGCGGATAATTTTGAAAATGATGTAATAAAAAGTGAGCTTCCTGTTATAGTATGGTTCTTCACTGAGGACTGTCCTCCTTGTGAAGCATTAGCTCCAGTATTTGATAGAATGGGAGAGAAATACAAAGGGAGCATGAAATTTGTAAAGATACACCGCCAGTTGAACAGGCAGCTTGCCGAGAGTCTCAATGTAAAAAGCAGTCCTACAATTCTGTTCTTTAAAGACGGTAGTGAGGTTTGCTCAAGGTTGACAGGATACATCAGCAATCCGGAATTAAGGCAGGTGGTTGAAAGTGTAATAGGCGGAGCCTGCATCAGGAGAGAAAAACAGAAGGTATACTGCGATTTGCTGATTATGGGGGGAGGACCTGCGGGATTGTCTGCAGCCATATATGCTGCCAGGGCAAAGCTTTTGACTGTGGTGATTGACGAAGGCCTGGCAGGTGGTCAGGTTGCCACTACCTTCCATGTTGCGAACTACCCGGGAACAAATGGTGTTGTCAGGGGTATAGACCTTATGGAAAACATGAAGAAGCAGGCAGTTGATTTCGGAACCAGGATTGATGATCTTAAAGAGATAGCTGCTGTAAATTTCGAGGGCAAGGAGAAGTATATTGCAACAGAGGACACTGATTATTATGCAAAAGCAGTTATAATTGCGACGGGTGCTACGCCAAGAAAGCTGCCGGCAGAGGGTGAGAAAGAGTTCAGAGGGAGAGGTGTCCATTACTGTGCAACCTGTGATGGTGCCATGTACCAGGATGCCAATGTCCTTGTTATCGGAGGCGGAAACTCTGCTGTTGAAGAAGCGGTCTTCCTGACCCGCTATGCAAAACATGTTACGATTATTCATCAATTCGACCACTTCCAGGCTTCAAAAGGTGCACAGGACGAGGTGTTCAAAAATCCCAACATAAGTATAGTCTGGGATACTGAAGTAAGAGAAGTCAAGGGTGATAAGTTTGTAAAGAGTGTTGTGGTTGAAAACCTGAAAACCGGGGAATTAAAAGAGCTTGAAGCTGACGGTGTGTTTGTTTATATAGGGATGCAGCCAAAATCCGAGCTTTTCAAGGAGGTTATAAAACTAAATGAATACGGATATATACCTGTGGACAATGACATGAAAACCAATATTGAAGGGGTTTTTGCTGCAGGTGATGTAGTGGATAAAAAAATACGCCAGATAGCAACAGCTACAGGAGACGGAGTAATAGCCGGGATTATGGCGGAAAGGTTCATTAACGGAAAGTAATTATTGTATTCCACGTAGTTGAAAAGTTTCATAATGAAATATACAATAAAGAAAAAATAACAGTAAACAAGGGGTATAATATATATGTATGACGTAATAATAATAGGTAAAGGACCGGCAGGAATATCTGCTTCGCTTTATACTGTAAGGTCAAACCTTAAAACACTGATAATTGGAAAAGACGATAGTGCGCTGGGAAAGGCGGAGAAAATTGAGAATTATTTCGGATTTTCCGAAATAATACGAGGTCGGAACCTATTGGATGAAGGGGAGAAGCAGGCTGCAAGGCTAGGTGCTGAAATTGTAACAAATGAGGTAATTGCCATAGAAAAGAAGGATTTTTTTGAAGTTCTGACTCCGGATGGCAATTACCAGGCAAAGGCAATGCTTATTGCAACAGGCCAGCCCTTAAAGAAGGTCAGGATTGACAACCTGGAAACTTTTGAAGGAAGAGGCGTAAGCTACTGCACTACCTGTGACGGTTTCTTTTATAACAACCTTAAGGTTGGTGTTCTTGGCAACAAGGATTATGTCGTCCATGAAGCGGTTGAACTTCTTGCATATACTAAGGATATTACCATATTAACAAATGGAAAACAGTTGGAGCTGACCCGGCAGTACCTTGAGGAAGCTGGAAGATTTAATGTTAATACCAGGGAGATATCGAGAATAGATGGAGGAGAGTTCTTGCAAAAGATATATTTCAAGGACGGCACCAGTGAAGACATTGATGGTATTTTTGTGGCCTATGACAGCCCCTCGAGCGTTGAGTTTGCAAGAAAACTTGGTGTTATTGTAGATGGCAATGCCATTGTAGTTGACAGAAACCAGCAGACTAACCTTGAAGGCTTGTTTGCAGCCGGAGATTGTACCGGCGGCTTTAAACAGATAGCAACAGCTGTTGGTCAGGGAGCATTGGCAGGCAAGAAGATTATAGAATATATCAGAAGTTTGTGATCGGTAGTGCATTCTTAAATTACCATAGAAGCATAAAAATCTGAATATCCCTATACCGGGTATTATTAAACTTTAATTAAAGTTTGAGCATGGGACTAAGTTTTGCTTATCAGGACAATATCTTATAATTAAAGGAGGAACAAAAAGATGGAAGTAAAGGTTTATTCAACACCAACATGTCCGTACTGTTCAATGGCAAAAAAATATCTTGAGACAAAGAATGTTAGTTACCAGGAATTTGATGTTTCTCAGGACAGGAATGCCGCAAACGAAATGATCCAAAAGTCGGGTCAAAGAGGGGTACCAGTGCTGGATATTGACGGAAGCATTATTGTAGGTTTTGACAAGGACAGGATAGACAGCTTGCTGTAGGTGGGACAGTTCATGTTTGGCCTGCTGGCAATATTTTACCTGCTTGATTATAGCTAGTGGTTGTGATAAAATTAACGTAATTATTTAAACTGAAATAAAACGAAAGGACGATGAGGAAAAATGAGAGTTAATATAAGTTTCATGCATTTT
>JAAZCB010001059.1 GCA_012513545.1 Clostridiaceae bacterium | reverse complement strand
CCCACATGGTAAGGTCCAGCGAGAATTCAAAAGGACATACCCTGTGCTTTAGCGCATACTCAACTATTATGTCTCTTTTATACTCATCCTCGCTAATTACTATTTCCTTGAGTGCTTCATTCGCCCTGTCAAAATGCCCCCTGGCAAACTCGCATCCCATAGGATTGCAGTCAGATTTTTCCAAAAAGCAAATTTTCTCCTTTGCAGTAAGGGTTATTGTTTTTAGGTTAAGTCCATCTTTCCGCATAATAGCAAAGGCTTCCTCTGCAACACTTCTGGTTATCGTCTTTGCTGTGAGATAAAATATTTTTGAAGTCAGGCCCTCTCCAAGGGCCTTGACTGAAGGAAAAACCGTTGAAATGGTTTTTCCCGTTCCTGTAGGAGCATTTACAAAAAGCTTTTTTTCATTCCTTATTGTTTTGTAAACTGCAACTGCCAGCTCCCTCTGGCCTTTTCTATATTTCCTGAAAGGGAATTCAATACCTTTAATAGACGCATTTCTTTTTAGATTCCATTCATATGTCAGCTTAGCCCATAGATAATATTCCTCCAGTAATTTTTGGAAGAAATCCTTAAGCTCCGAAGCCGTATACTTCCTTATAAAGTACTTGATTTCTTCCGATTCCAGCTGGCAGTACGTTAGTCTTACATCAATTTCACCCAGATTTTCCTGGTTTAAGAATATATAGGCATAACATTTTGCCTGGGGCCAATGAACAGGCTCATAATCCTCATCAATTTCCTCAAGCATCCTTGATGTAGTCTTTATCTCATCTATGGTGTATGAACCATTTTGGTCTATAATTCCATCGGCACGCCCTTCAACCGAAAGTATAAACTCATCATATTCAACGCTGTGACAAAGAGTTACTTCCGCCGAATACTCATCCCCCTGAGCTTTCTGGAGCTTTCTGTGCATTCTGCTTCCTTCAAGGGCCTTACTGCCTCCTGTAAACCCACTGTTAATGTCCCCGGACCTGAGTAAAAACTCAACAAGGTTCCTTACGGAAATCCTTACTTCAATTTTCTGTTCACCCATTGGAATCATCCTTTATATCAACAACCAGTATAGTCACTTGCTTTAATCATTCTCGATATGGTTGAGCATTTTTACTGTTGCTTTAATTGCCGATGCTGTCTGGTCGGAATCAAGTCCTCTTGTCTTGAATTCCTTGTCAAGCTGCCAGGTTATTAAAGTTTCAACCAATGCACTCGTTCTACCTCCCGGGGGTATTGTAACAATATAATCCACCAGCATAGGAAGCTTTTTATCTAGTCTGCCATAGATTTTTCCCAATGCTTTCATAAATGCATCGTACTGCCCGTCACCCGTTGCAGTGTCTTCATATACCTTTCCATCAATTTCAATACTCAAGGTAGCTACAGGACTCAAATCCCTGGCATGGCAAATGTAATAGTTTGTAATCTTGATCTTTTCACTTGTTATTTTACTTCCAAGTACATCAGATATGATATATGGCAAGTCCTCTGTTGTAACACTTTCCTTTTTATCACCCAGTTGAACAAT
>JAAZCB010001058.1 GCA_012513545.1 Clostridiaceae bacterium | reverse complement strand
TTTAAGACATATGAATAATAAGTATTTATATTAAAGATATATAAAATGTTTATCCTTTTTTTGGCGTTGTGACTATGGACTTATAATGTCTACTGTAGTATACTATTTTATTGTAATAAAAGTCTAATAGAACAGGGAGATTTGATGATGGAAGGTAAGAAGATAAAAGAGTTTCAAAAAATTTCAACAAACATAAGAAAGCATATTATTGAAGCTGTATTTCATGCCCAGTCAGGTCATCCGGGGGGATCACTATCCAGTGCAGACATACTTACAGTGCTTTACTTTAGTGAAATGAAAATAAATCCGGAAAATCCAGCCTGGGAAGACAGAGACAGATTTGTTCTGTCAAAGGGACATTGCTCACCGGCACTTTATGGCACACTTGCAGAGAGAGGATTTTTTTCTAAGGATAAAATATCCGGCTTCAGACAGACAGACAGTATTTTACAGGGGCACCCCAGCTTGAAGCATGTACCTGGAGTTGACATGTCAACAGGTTCGCTGGGTCATGGTATTTCTGCCGCTTTGGGAATGGCTCTGGCCGGAAAGCTTGATAACAAGGATTATCATGTATATGCACTTTTGGGTGACGGTGAAATTCAGGAAGGACAAGTCTGGGAAGCGTTAATGGCTTCAGCCCATTACAAACTGGATAATTTTACAGCTTTCCTTGACCACAACGGACTGCAAATCGACGGAAAGATTACAGAAGTTTTGTCACCGGAGCCGGTAGATGAAAAATTCAGAGCATTTGGATGGAATGTATTTGTCGTTGACGGACATGACTATCAGGGATTAATAGATGCAATAAACAAAGGAAAAGCATTAAAAGGAAAGCCTACCATGATTGTTGCACAGACTGTTAAGGGTAAGGGAGTATCTTTCATGGAAAACCAGGCGGGCTGGCATGGTTCACCTCCGAACAAGGAACAGAGGGATCAGGCTATAGCCGAGTTGGATGAATTTCTGAAAGGACTGGAGGTTTAATAAAATGCAGAAAAAGATAGCTACCAGGGAAGCATACGGTAATGCACTCGCTGAAATAGGCGGCGATCCCAGGATCGTAGTATTGGATGCGGACCTGTCAAAATCAACTAAGACAGATGTGTTTAAAAAGAAGTATCCCGAAAGGTTTATTAATATGGGTATAGCCGAGGGGAATATGATGTGCACGGCTGCAGGACTTGCTACTTGCGGTAAAGTTGTATTTGCAAGCACCTTTGCAATGTTTGCAGCAGGAAGAGCATATGAGCAGGTTAGAAACTCTATAGGGTACCCTAACCTTAACGTTAAAATAGGAGCTACACACGCAGGCATTACAGTGGGTGAGGACGGGGCATCTCATCAGGCTCTAGAGGATTTGGCAGTAATGAGAAGTATTCCTAACATGACGGTTATCAGTCCTGCTGACGGAGTGGAAGCAAGGCTTGCTACAATTGCAGCCTACCAGAGTGTAGGGCCTTTCTATCTGAGGTATACAAGGGCAGCAACACCTGTTATATTTGATGAAAACACTTATAAGTTTGAAATTGGCAAGGGCGTTACCATAAGCGAAGGAAAAGATGTAACCTTGATCGCAACCGGAATCATGGTATCTGCAGCTATTGAGGCTGTAGAGCTTTTAAAGGCTGAAGGTATCAGTGCTGGAGTTATAAACATACATACAATTAAGCCTATTGATAAGGATATAATCATCAATGCTGCAGTTAAAACAGGTGCTATTGTTACGTGTGAAGACCATACTGTTATCGGCGGACTTGGCAGTGCTGTTGCCGAGGTGCTGATCGAGAACCATCCCGTACCGCTTAAAATGGTAGGTGTTGAAGACAAGTTCGGCAGATCGGGTAAGGTGGATGAGCTGCTTGAAATCTACGGACTGACACCAAAAAACATTGTAAACAAAGCCAAAGAAGTATTGAAACTGAAAAAATAAAAAGATATTTGTTTTTTGATATAACGGACTTGATGCCACATGATTTGTATGAAAAATATAAAAATGCAGGCATCGAGTCCTTTTATTTTATAATAAAGTAGTAATTTTAATTTATTATTAACTTTTACAAATTTAATTTATACTATAATTAATTGTATTATAATGTTTATATATTTGACCTTATTATAAAATGTATATCAAACAATTATTTTACAGGCGGTATAAGGCGCTGTGAAAAATAAACATTGATTTTTAAGGCTTACAAATATTAAATATAATAAGAACTTTTTTTGCAGCAAGGGAGTCTAAATTTTAGAGGTGATTGTATGGTTACATTTAGTGTTTTAAGAAGAGCAGGTTTTTTTATAGTACTTATGTTTTGTGTGGTTATGCTCGCCCCTGCGTATACGTATTCGAAGCCGGAGGATGATCTGGTTGTTTCAGTCAAGGCAGGTTTTGATGATGTAGTGAGGGTAAGATCGTATACTCCTTTCTATGTTAATGTTTTAAACAAGGGAAATGATTTTACTGGCGAAGCCCAGTTGCTTGTTTTAACGGAGTATGGGACAAAAATGATTTATGCTGTACCGTTTAGTGTACCGAAAGGCTCTTCAAAAGAACTTA
>JAAZCB010001057.1 GCA_012513545.1 Clostridiaceae bacterium | reverse complement strand
CTATGCCTTCAGCCTTGTGTATCAACTTATTTTTACGATTTGGATTGAGTTTTCAATGTTCAGTCTTACCAAATACCATTTATTTCAAGGATTTAACCCTTAAAATTATTAATTATGCTCATGCCTAAGTAGTAAAGATCTGGTTGAACACTGTATTTCAAAGGCATTGGAATATAGACAGAAAAAATTAGAACATTTAGCACCTGATTTTGATATTTTAATTCTCGAATCTACTGATTTTATGATAGAAATAAACCACCTACTTCGAGCTGAAAAAAATCTAAAGCTAAACTTCCAAGTAAGTTATCAAAAAAACAATAAGGATTGGAATCAATGTACTTCAATGCATGTAAAAAATTTAATAAGAAAAATAACTGCTATTGTACCTAATGCAGATACTGAACAGGGGAAAAAAAGTATTGACCGTATTGTACAAATATATATGGATTATTACTTGAAAGGTTTTAAACTATTGAATCTGCTCCAAAGTCAATATCTTGAATTATATGAGAAATTAATTAGGCTTCGATCAACCTATGAATCAAATGTTGAAGTTAAATGTAATTTAAATTTTCTGGGAACGGAAAGTAATAAAGTTCTTTTTCAAAATATAACTGATGAATTTGGGAACGCTTTAAAAAGCGAATTTAATGACCTTTTTGAAACGGAAATGATTGACGGATTAAAAAATCAAATTATAAGTGGCTGGTTATTAGAATGCCCTATGGATTTTAGGTGATTGTATGAATAATAACTTTTTAGAAAATGTAAAAGAGATTAGGTTTTCAAGAAAACCCATGCCTGTACCGTATAAATATAGGATTAGTTACAAGATTGCACAAATTGTCCTTATAATAGGTATCTGTTGTAGGAAAGGTGCATGTTCACTGATTAAAGTCCATATGTTGTCGTGGGCGTTGACTTCTGCAAAAGAAATGAATAGTTTGGCACGTTTTTTGAACAGCGAAACAGCATCTAGTCAACCCAATTTAAGGTTAGACCCTTCGGTAAACCGAGCATTAATTTTTGGTGCTGCAGAAAAGGTGTTTTTTCAGGCTAACAATGGTAAATATGGTTTAACAGAACAAGGAGAACGCTTTTTTGCAGAGATTATGCATGACAGTGATATATTAACAATTGAAAAAATATTCTTAAAAAGTGTTGCCAATAAGCTGCCTGAAAAGAAAATAGATGAGTTGATTAGTGACTGGAGGATATACTCATGATTAAAGTTAATGCACTAAAAATAGATATTGAAACAGAAAAAGGACGCTTTGGGCTAGAAGAAGAATTTATTAAGGGCTTAAACTTTATTTCGAGTTCAGATAACACCCAAGGTAAAAGTACAAGTATTGAAGCAATTTATTATTGCTTAGGACTAGAAGAACTCTTGGGTGGGCAGAACGAAAAAGCATTGAAGCCTGTTTTACGTAGCAAATTGGAATACGATAAGAAAATATTTAATGTTTTACAATCAGATATATTTCTTGAAATAGAAAATAGCAAGGGTAAGATTATTACAATTAAAAGAAGTGTAAAAAATACTTCTAGGGATTCAAAACTGATTACTGTATATGACAGCAAATTAAAATATATTTTTAAAAAAGCGGTTAAGTTTGAGGATATGTATGTGCATGATGGTGGAGCAGCAGTTAATGATAAAGGATTTCACAAGTTTTTAGAAGAATTCATTGGGTGGAATTTACCATTAGTACCTACGTTTGATGGCGTTGACCGTAAACTATATATTCAAACCTTGTTTTCAGCTTTTTTTGTCGAGCAGAAAAGGGGTTGGGCAGATATTATGGCAACACTACCGACAAAGTTTAAAATAAAAGATGCTTCAAAGAGAGTAATTGAATTTATATTGGGATTGGACATTTTAGAAAACGAACGGAAAAAGCAAGAGTGTAATGTAATAAACCGTAGAATTAAGCAACAGTGGGAAGAAATTGTTAAGAATATTAGAAGTAAGCTTTTTACATACAATTGTACAGTTCATAATCTTCCTGCTAATCCTGAAATATTAAAGGAAAGCTTCTTAGATACTTTATTGATTATGAAGAGAGTAGGTGAAGGAGATGAATTGACTTTAGTTGAATATGTTGAACGTTGTAAGAATGATATTTGTATACTTGAAAAGCAGGATTTAATAACAGTTGGAGTAAATGTTGATGATTTAGAAATAGAGTTATCACAAAAGACTAGGGAGTTTGATGAACTTGAATTACAACTTTTTGATGAAAGAAAAAAGCTTGTATTTGAAAAAGTTAACCTTGATACTTTCAGGGAAAGATTACATATTATTAAGGAAGATTTGACAAATAATAGAGATGTTTTAAAACTAAAAAATATGGGTTCAACACAAGAATGGCAGATAAATAAAGAGATATGTCCGACATGTCAGCAAAGAATCCATGATTGTCTATTACCCCAAGAAGACAGTTATAATCTAATGACTATTGATGACAATATTAAGTACTTAGAAGCACAAAAAGAAATGATGGAGTTTACTGTAGATAATCAAAATGTTACAATAAATGACATAAAGCAAAATATTGCTACTTTGGAAGCAAAAATATATACAGTTCAGAAAGTAATAAGGTCAATAAAAAATGACTTAAAATCGAATGAAAGTAATATTTCTGAAGCATTTGTAAGAAAAAAGTTTATTTTGGAAAATGAAATAGAGAAAATTCAAAATCTGATAAATGAAATAAGTGATATGGTAGCAAAGTTACTGAAATTATCGGAACAATGGAAAACTCTTCAGGATGATATTGCAAAATTACCAAAAGATTACTTCACTGATTTGGATAATCAGAAGCTAATAGCATTACGTGATTACCTCAGAAAAAATATTCAGGAGTTTGGTTATAGTAGTATAAACCCATTCGAGATAGATATATCAAAGGACAAGTATTTACCGACAATCGAAGGATTTGATATGAAATTTGACTCGTCTGCAAGCGATAGCATACGAGCAATATGGGCGTATACGGTAGCTTTATATCAAACAGCACAGCAATTTGATGGTAAGCATGCATGTATGATAATATTTGATGAACCTGCTCAGCATAGTATAGTTGTTGGAGATATGATAGAATTTTTTAATAAAATACTTAGTCTTAAAGGTTTGCCCCAGGTCTTTATCGGAATAACAATGAATGATAAATCTTTTCTGAATAAACTTGTAAATCAAAACTATCGTGTGTTACATGTTGATGATTGGGCTATTAAACCAATAAAGCAAAGCATGAAAGGTGAGGTTTAACAAAATTTCAGTATTTGAGAACACAATATTTAGGGCAATTTCATTTGATCAGTAATGCACTTTATTATATATTGTCGTTGTAGTAGTTGGTTGGCTCCGAAAGTGCTAAAAATGCTGAAGTTGATTTATTGAAATTGTTTTTCTGGTACCTTTTAAAATACGGTTTGCCTAGTGCTCACTCCGAAGCTAGACTCAAAGGCATTCAAAAAAGGTAAAGGAATAAAACGGTTACTCCTAATATTTGCTTTGCTAGGTTTATATAAAAGGGTTTATATAAGTTCTTTACTTAGCTATGTGGATTGTGACAGGCTTATGTATAGCAAAATTGTAACATAAAATATCCTTTTTGTAGATGTAATTTTGTGATTTTCTTCAAAGACTCTAAAAATTACTTACAGGGCAGGAAGGGAATACAATAATATCTATTAATCGTATTCCCTTCCTGTCCTGGCTCTGCAAGTCACGTGAAAGATACTTCGCCAGCTTGGATACGCTATGTTTATAGCATACCACTTAAAAAACAAGAATTCTAAATTATCGCTATCATAAACTCTACCACATGAAACCCTTTAATATCAAATGGCTCATATCAGATCTAGTTTTAATGGCTT
>JAAZCB010001056.1 GCA_012513545.1 Clostridiaceae bacterium | reverse complement strand
TTTAATTGACCTCACAAATACATTTTAACCCCCTAATAAATGCCCCGGCGAAAACCGGGGTGTTTATTTTTAAGGGCCATGTCTCGAAGCTTTTTATAAGGGCCATTTCCCGAAGGGAAATCCGGCAAAAAGGGAGGGACTCGATGTCCCGAAGCTTTTTATAAGGGCTGTTTAATTGCAGTTGATTTTGATATAATTAATAAAGCTTGTTATACTGTCAAAAATTATAAGGCGGGGTGATGGTATTGGGGAGTGAATTATGGCCTTTGGAATTTCACTATAAATGGATTTTATTGTTGTACATAATAATTATAAATATTTTTGGATTTATTATTGTTGGTATTGACAAGTATAAAGCTTCGAAGAAGTTATGGAGAATCCCCGAAAGGAATTTTTTTATTATGGCTGCTTTAGGGGCAGCACCCGGGGTTTATCTGGGGATTCTTAACTTCAGGCACAAAACAAAGCACCTTGCTTTTATGGCCGGAATTCCGGCTATATTTATTTCCCAGGTTATAGTCTTATTCTTATGCATGTTTGTGCAATGATGTTTTCATTAATATTCCCATAATGGTATAATATACTCAGTACCGAAGTATGCTTTTGGAGGGATATACCATTATTATCGACGATTGGATGAGGAATATTGTTAAAATACCTTCAGAAAACTCAAAGCTGTTGCTGAAAGGACCGACCGGAAGCGGTAAATCAACTGTCCTTCTAGAGAGATACAAGTATATGGTAGACAAGCTAGGGATTCCAAGTGATAGTATTCTGATACTGCTTATGAACAGAACCCAGTCTCTTGAATGGAGATCGAAGACTGTCCTTGAGGGGTCGGGGGCTGTTATGAGGACTTCCTATTATGGATTTATCCAGGGCGAAATAAAAAAATTCTATCCTGTTATAACAAAAGCTTGCGATGAAATAAAAAACAGAAATATCAAGCCTGTTTTTCTTACATTTGAGGCTGCCCAGTTTTTAGTTTCAATGGTAATAGAAAAGCGCAGACTTAATATGGGCATATTCCAGGGTGTAACGTCCTTTACCGACAGACTTGCCATTGATATTACCTCAAACCTCGTAAGAGCAGCCATATCGGACATACCATACAATGAAATAGGAGACAGGCTCTATTATGCCCTGGAAAAAAAGGATGATTTAAAGAAGCAGATATACAGAGATGCGGATGACATTATCAAAGACTATAGAAAAAAATGCATGGAGCTTGGTATTTTTGATTTTGGTATAGCAGTTGAACTTTATAATGATTATCTGTTAAAGAGTGATGTGTATAAAGAGCACCTCTCCAAAAGAATTCAGCACCTGATTGTGGATAATATCGAAGAAAGCGTTCCTACAGAGGTTGATTTAGTTGACCTGCTGCTGCCCGGGCTTAAGACCTGTCTTATTTCTTACAATCATGAAGGAGGCTATGGAGAAGCCTTTGGCAGCAATCATGAGTATGTAAAGCAAAAAATACTCAATAAGCTTGATACTGTAGAATTGAGAAAAATCCACACCTGTAATGATTTTATGACAGAGTTTTCAGACATGCTTTTTGATAATATTGAAAACCAGGCTTCACGTAAATGTGAAAGGCAGCCTTACATAGAGAGGGTACCCCCTTTTGAGCTGAGGAGTGAAATGCTTGAAAATATTGGACTAAAGGTTATCAGCCTGATTGAGGAGGACGGCTTTAGTCCCTCGGACATTGTTATATTGTCTAATTATGCTGATCCTGTTACGGAGTATGTTATTGCAAGAATACTTGAAAAACATGGCTATGAAGTTAAAAACCTTGCCAGAAAGAGCAGGTTTATTGACAATCCGTTTTCACAAGCATTAATAACCCTTGCGCAGCTTTCTCATCCCGGATACGGAGTAGTTCCGGGAAGGGATGATGTCAAAGCCCTCTTAAGAATGGTCCTTAGCATTGATCCTGTAAGAAGCTCAATACTTGCAGGTGAGATTGTAAGCCAGAGGCCTTTTGCCGAGTTTCCAGATATAGAATTTCCAGGGCTTGTGGAAAGGGTAGGGTATTATAATATTGAGAAATATGAATACATAAGAAACTGGATTAAGGAGTACAGGGAGAGGGAAAAGCCTCT
>JAAZCB010001055.1 GCA_012513545.1 Clostridiaceae bacterium | reverse complement strand
TGATCCATGGACAAACCAAGGAGATGGAAGGACCTTCTAAACGATATGCTTCAGCAGTTCTAAAAGGACCTGATAAAGGAAAGGCTATGAGCGAAGTTTGGGATGAAGCTCTAGACCATTACTATCGCAATAGGGGTTGGGACGTAGAGACCGGCAAGCCTTTACCAGAGACGCTTAAAGAAGTTGGACTTGACCACGTGATTGAAAACCTCTGGGGATAACTATAATATTATGCCCTTCGATGGTGTATTCTGTGAAAATAATTAGTACAAGGTAACAAAACGATGCTAAGTGGGGGCGATTTGGTCAACGGCTAACGCCCCCATCCGGTTATATTTTTTAGTACAGATGCTTGGTTTAATTCTGCTGATATCATGAGCAATATACTAGGTTCTCATTTAAATCAGCAGAAGGGGAGAATATGAGCTTGAAGGAAATAAAAATAAACAATGAATCCGAGCAAAGATATGACATATTCATAGATGAAAATGGCGAATGTTGTGGCAGCGTCCTTATGCCTGAATCAGAAGATAATTATACAGTGTTATCTGTAAATAACGATAATCATTTGGTTCTTCCGCCAGAGGTATTAAAGAATTTGGGTATTGAACCGGGAGTCAAGCTGCGTTTCATTGAACACGAGAACAGAATAGAAATATACCCCAATATTCACAGCCTCTCAAAATTATATATTGAGCCGACTTCCCGGTGCAATCTTAAATGTCAAACCTGTGTCCGAAATACCTGGAAAGAACCCATGGGGGATATGGATATCAAGTTATTTAATAGAATCGTGGATCAATTAGAAGATTTAGATGCGCTGAGGACGGTCATGCTTGGAGGTTTTGGCGAACCCACTTTTCATAAAGACATTTTGTATATGATCGGCAGATTGAAATCTCTCGGTCTGAATGTCGAAATGACATCGAACGGGACACTGCTTAATAAGGATATGATGCGGGGATTAATAGAAAACGGACTTGATACTCTGTGGGTATCCTTTGATGGAACAAGTACAGAAAGTTTTGAAGATATACGCGAAGGAGCGCATTTTGAAGCAATCGTCCAAAGTTTGACACGCTTGAATGTGTTAAACATGGAAAGCGAACATAAGGTGAAAATCGGCATAGCTTTTGTAGTAATGAAAAAAAATATCCATGAATTAAAAAACCTCGGTCAACTAGCCTGCAAGGTAGGTGCGCTTAAAATTTCTATCAGTAATGTTATCCCCTATAGTGAAGATATGTTGAATCAAATGTTATGCGATAGAATAATTGATCGGTACAATTACAGACCATATGAAACCAGTCTGCCACTAATTAACTTGAACCAGGATACTTTAGGACCGTTGTCTGAATTATTAATGAATAACAATAACATCAGTATTATGGGATATAAAATGCCGATTTTGAAAGATAGCTGCAAATTTATTAAGGAAAGAACCACATTTATCAGATGGGACGGAATGGTCAGTCCCTGTATGGGATTACTCCATTCCTACCAAACATTTTTTCCATCAGATGGGTTTGAGAGATGGGTAACGAATTATTTTTTAGGTGATATTAATAAAAAAAGGCTGAAGGAAATATGGGATTCTCAAGAGTACTCTTCTTTTCGCGAGAAAGTCGATAAGTTTGATTTCTCTCCCTGCTTTTTATGCGGCCACTGTAACATGTCGGCAGCAAACGAAGAAGACTGCTATGGTAATTATTTACCTGCTTGCGGAGGATGCCTCTGGTCTCAGGGTGTAATTCAATGCCCTTAAGATAAGTAAAATTAAACACATAGAACTAAACTAAGTTGTTTTGCTTGTGACTCAGATCAACTTTATGTAAATACTCTTCCATGCGTGGTTTTTTAAATAGCGGAAAATATAAAATTTCCTATATCGATTGTGGTTATACATGGAAACCTAGTGATATAGAAAATTAATTTATTCAGAGTCAGAGTTTATTAAGAGCAAAGGTTTATTGTTACAGCCAATCTAAAATGTCCGGCGGTAGACGGTGTTAAATGTCCAAAAATTGACGAAAGAGCAGGCCAAGTAACACCGTCTTGAATATACTCAGTTCAATTCGCCCTGAATTACCAGCT
>JAAZCB010001054.1 GCA_012513545.1 Clostridiaceae bacterium | reverse complement strand
GTGAAGCAGAAATTGCTATTCTGGAAGAAAGCCTTAAAGCTTTGCGTGACGAAATGAAGGCGTTGAGAGATGTTAAGCCTGTTGATGAAACAGCTATGGCAGCATTAAAGGAAACAGAGAAAGCCATAAATGACGAAATTAAAGCTAAAAGAGATGCAATGCACAAGCAAATAGAGAGAGCTAAATTAGTTTTAAAATTCGGTGAAGATGCTGTAGTAAAGATTGAAGCTTTAAAAGAAGCTTTTGCAACTGAAGAAAGCGCAGTAAAGGCAAGCAAGGAAGAAATAAGAGCTCAAATCGATGAGTTGTTAGCAGCTGAAATACCTGATGATGAAAAAATTGAAGAATTACAGGCAGCTGAAATAGCTTTAGAAGATGAATTAAGAGCTAAAAGAGACGCAATGAATAAGGAAATTGAAGATATTAAATTGGTTGCAGAGTACGGAGAAGCTATAGCCACTCAAATCAAAACTTTGAAGGCAGCTTTTGCAACTGAAGAAAGCGCAGTAAAAGAAAGCAGGGATGCAATAAAGGCTCAAATAGACGAATTGTTGGCAGCTGAGACAGTTGATACAGAACAAGTTGATGAGTTAAAAGCAGCAGAAAAAGCTTTGGCAGATGCCTTGAAGGTTAAAAGAGATGCAATGAATAAGACAATCGAAGGAATTAAATTGGTTGCAAAGTATGGTAAAGATGCAGCCGATCAAATTATTGCTATAAAAGATGATTTTGCAGCTGAAGAAATCGTAATAAGGGCAAGTAAAGATGTAATAAAGGCTCAAATAGACGAATTATTGGCAGCTGAGACAGTTGATACAGAACAAGTTGAAGAGTTAAGAGCAGCAGAAAGAGCATTAGAAGAAGAATTAAAAGCTAAAAGAGATGATGCTAACCAGAAAATAGAAAGAATCAAATTAGTTGCAAAGTATGGAGAAGATGTTATAGCACAGATAGAAAATGCACAAGCAACTTTAGTGGAAAATCTTACTGCTTTAAATGACAGCAAAGTTGAGTTACAGGAAGCATTAAAAGCATTAAGAGAAGTTAAGCCAGTTGACAAAGCTGCTGAAGCAGAGTTAATGGAACAGGATAAAGAATTAAACGAAAAGATAAAAGCTGAAAAAGAAGCTTTTGACAAAGTAGTTGAGGATATACTTTCTGCTATAGCTGCTAACTAGTTTTAATTACAGAGGATGTAACAAATCCTGTGTATAGAAGATTTATACACGTGACACGTGACACGTGACAGGGGACGGTTCCCCGTCACATCAAGTTAGATTTCTCACTTTTTATTTTATTTTCTATTCATTTTCTAAGAAAGCTATGTAATAATATACATAGCTTATTATTTTTTTCAAATTATACTCACACCATAAGTTCCGTCTTGCCCAACAACTATAGATACATGCGCAATTAAATGCTCTTAGCTACCTCAAAAGCATCCCATATGGCATACATTATATATGTGACAGGGGACGGTTCCTCGACACATCAAGCTACACATCAAGTTAGATTTCTCACTTTTTATTTTATTTTCTATTCATTTTCTAGGAATGTTTAATGACTAACTAAATAGTGTCAAGGCTATGTAATAATATACATAGCTTGTCATTTTTTCAAATAATACCCACCCAATGAATTCCGCCTTGCCTAACAACTATAGATAAATGCGCAATTAAATGCTCTTAGCTACCTCAAAAGCATCCCATATGGCATACATTATGTTTGCAACTCGGCAGGCATCACCTATAACATGAATATCTGAGAACTCATATTTTAATTCTCTATATAGCGATGATTCTGAACTATATCCAACAGCTAAAACTACACTGTCTGCATGAAGTTCTCGCTTTTCACCATTTACTTCTACGATAACGCCATTATCATTAGTTTTTATAACTTTTGAGGAGGTTAAAACATTAACACCACTGAAAGGAACCAGTTTTTCAAGCATGTCTGAATTTGCATGGCAGAGTGGGCCATTTACAGCCAATAATTTATTCAGTACTTCTACAATAGTAACGTTTTTTCCTTCACGTGCAAGCCAAAGGGCCAGTTCACAACCAACTAAGCCTCCACCAACAATAACTACATTGTTGCCCGGATCAACATTTTTTAATAATACATCTGTTGCAAGGTAAACCTTGCTGTTGTCACCAAGACTAAACATCTTTGGTTTTGACCCGGTAGCAATTATTACACACTCAGCATCACTTTGTAAAAGGTCATCTGTATTTACTTCTTTTGATAGATGAATTTCAACGCCTAATTCTTTAAGTGTGTTTTCATACCAGGCAACTAAAGCATGGTCATCTTCTTTAAAGTCAGGAGCTCCTCCAGGTATTAGATTGCCACCTAGACAATCTGATTTTTCATATATTACAGGTTTATGTCCACGCAAAGCTAAAACTCTCGCTGCTTCACAGCCTGCTACTCCTCCGCCAATTATAACAACTTTCTTGCTCCTTAACGCTTGAGATAACTCAGCTTCTTTTTCTCTGCATGCTGCTGGATTTACAGCACAGTTTAGTGCCGAATATTCCTGTATACGTCCCATACAGCCTTCCTGGCAAGATAAGCAAGGACGAATTGAGTGTATTTTTCCTGATCGTAGCTTGTTTACATAGTTTTCATCAGCTAAAAGCGGACGTCCAAGGCTTACAATATCGCAGGCACCATCATTTACAGCGCCTAATGCTAAATCAGGGTTGTCCATACGGCCAGCACAAATAATTGGCACATCAACAACATCCTTTATTATTTTAGCAAAAGGAATATAAAGACCTTTTTCCTGATACATTGGTGGGTGGCTCCACCACCATGAATCATAGGAACCAACATCTATATCAAGCGCGTCATAACCATACTGAACAAGTAATTTTGCAGCTTCAATGCCTTCAGGAATGTCTCTCCCTTTTTCTTCGAACTCTTCACCAGGCAGTGCACCTTCACGCCAGTCTTTAATAAAACTTTTTGGGCTATATCTAAGTGTTACTGGGAAGTCCTTGCCGCATCTATTCTTTATTTCTTCAACAATTTCTCTTGCAAATCTCAGACGATTTTCTAAAGATCCGCCATACTCATCTGTTCTGTGATTAAAAAATGCTATAGCGAATTGGTCAATAAGGTACCCTTCATGAACGGCATGGATTTGAACTCCGTCAAAACCAGCACGCTTTGCATTATAGGCCCCATCTCCAAATTTTTTAACGATTGTTCTTATTTCTGCAACTGTAAGTTCTCTACAGGTTTTATCAAGCCAACAATGCTTGATTGGAGAAGGTGCAACAGGTGGAAATTCCCCTAAATTAGTAGGGATAGTTACTCTACCGAAGCCGCCGCTCATCTGAAGAAAAACTTTTGAATCATAAGCATGTATACGCTCAGTCATTTCTCTGGCTGTGCGAATAAAGTGAACAGGATTTATGTGTAGAACAAGGCACATTTGGCATACCATGTTCCTCAATTTCATTATCTACAAAAGTAACACCTGTTACTATAAGGCCAGCACCACCGCGAGCACGAGCAGTATAGTATTCCATACCTCTTTGATTAAAGCCACCCTCTGCATCAGCTAGTCCAAGTGGCCCCATCGGTGCCATAGCAAAACGATTTTTTAATTCCAGCGAACCTATCTTTACTTGTTCAAATAGTTTTTTATATTTTGTTGACAATTTAAAGCCCCCTTAATAAAGGATATTAAGACTGAATGTATTCAGTGAATTCGCCAAGCTAATTTTATGTAATTAAAATCCAGTTGTCAAGTTAAGTGCAAATTATTTATCACCAATCAAAATCATGCTAAAGTCACCGACCACCTTTTTTGTAATTACCATGGAGTTACCAATTATTAAAATGTATTTTGGATTCAATTGAATTATTTTTGGGTGTAAATGTTTTTGCAGCTTCTCTTGGATATCCTAATGCTATATAGCAAGGAAATTCATAGTCATCGGGTACGTTTAAACAAGTTTTAATGTGCTTTATTTCTTCCTCAAAAGGAATTCTTGTAACCCCATATATCCCCTCACTTGCTGCGGCGAGAAGAATATTTTCAATACAGCACCAAATCGAAGCAAAACCGTTTAGGGACGAAAGAATTTGGGTTTTCAGGAGAGGTTCATATGTACGGAAAAACGGAATTATGAGACACCCTGCAGTCAAAAGCATTTTGTACTGCTTTGGAATTCCATCAAAGTACATATCACGTTGTTCCAGGTCTGTACAGCCCCAATTATCCAGTATAGCAGCGACATCTTCTTTTGAGAAATTCTTGGTTACTTTATCAATTGCATTAAGTCTTGCAGCTTTGTCATTTAAAACAATAAATTCCCATTCCCTTAAATGATTGTTAGTGGGTGCTTGTAACCCTGCATTAAGAATTTTTTTAACAATATCACCCGGAACTTCTCTCTCGTCAAAGTCTCTAATTGTTCTCCTTGAAAATATAGCTTCATAAATGTCCATCTTGTCACCTCGTATATTTATTTTATTTAGCTTAAAGAATATAGTATTTATTTCTATTAGGTTTCAAAAATTCCTTCACATTATCGTGCCTACTGTCGGTTGCATACCTTATATCTTCAATTTGGCTGTCAGGCTTATAAATCCCATAATATATTTACAAGCCTTGGCTTCATTTTAAATCAGATAATCTGCTCTATATAAAAGTACTTATTTCACGATTCTTTGCATAGCCAATAAAAGTACAGCTAGTAAATGGGTTATATTTTACAATAAAGTTGTCAACCTGTTGTTCTAAAATGCTTTATTCGATTCAGCCGCAAATTCCTTTTCTTGCTTATAAAGCGAAACGCAGGGACGGTTCTTTTGTTTCATTTCGCCCTATTATATCCATAATGCTTCGATAGTATATAACACCAATATTCCCTTGATATTCATTAACCCATAAAGATATTGTCCTGGAAGATGTGTTTTTCGGTAAATCTCCAACCTTGATAATCACTTGCAGCAATACACATAATAATCCTTGACATATATTGTTCCGAGTAAGTAAAATGTACAAGGAAGGCTAATAACAACAAAATTGAGGAGTATTTATGAAAGCTAAAACATTTGAATTTCTAAAAAAATATAATTTTCCTATACTATTAGCAATTGGTGTAATACTTAGGCTATTGTGGATATTTATCTTCCCAACAGTGCCTGAAACAGACTTCATGTGGTATCATGTTAAAGGTGTTGAAATCTCACAGGGAAAGGGCTTTTTGAATGGCATATACCCCTACTACGTGGGTCAGCCCGGTCAACCCACTGCCTTCAGGCCAATCGGATATCCCGGAACACTTGCTGTTCTCTACTTTCTGTTCGGTTCCGACTATATTGTTGGAAAGCTTTTTAACGTGGCACTTTCAACCTTAATCATGTTTCTGACATACAAACTTGCAGACAGGTTTTTCGGCAAAAGGATTGCATTTATTACCCTCCTTATTTTTGCCCTGTCTCCCCTTGCAATAACCTACAACAGTATACATTGCTCGGAAATACTTTTCTCGGCTTTATTGATGCTTTCAATATACCTGTTTTATTATAAAAACAACCCGTTTATTATTGGAATCATTATTGGTTACCTTACACTTGTAAGACCCATAGGAATGTTCTTTCCGGCTATTTTTGTGCTCTATATGTTTATAAGGAAAGACATTCTTATAAAGGATAAATTAAAATATGTTGCGGCTTTCGGACTATCTGTTGCCCTTGTCATAACCCCATGGCTTGTGAGGAATTATTTTGCCTTTGGAGAGCCTGTTTTTTCAACTAACGGAGGGTATGTGTTCTATGTAAACAACAATGACCATGCAACAGGCTCATGGAGCGACCCTTATAAATATCCGGACAGCCCGTTCTTAAAATACAAGACTGATACAGGTTTTGATGAAATGGCCATACATAAGCTTGGAAAAGAGCTTGCTGTAGAATGGATTAAGGAAAATCCCAGATTCTTTCTGTCATTGGCTGTTAAACGAATTGCCAACTCCTACTGGTATAAAACCGATGATATAATGTGGTCTTTAACAACCGGTATAAATACCTGGCATCCCTGGTACACAAAGGCTATAATAATTGAGAAACTTTTATACAGACCGTTTTATATAGTTCTTTTTGCATTTATAATTTATGCTGTTATAAGGTTTTTAATGTACAGAAAAACAGATTTTACGACCTTTATTTTACTTGTTTTCCTTTATTTCAATGCAATGATGTTTGTCCTGGAGGGTAACTCAAGGTATGTATTCCCTCTTCATCCCATATATACAATCGGGGTTGCGTTTATTATTTACGAACCCCTAAAGATGCTGCTTGCGAAGAAATTTGCAAAAGCCTGACCGGCACAAGCACCCTGTACCAATTCTTTATTGCATTGGTAAGTCTTATAATATATAATTTAGTTTATTGAATACGCATAAGTTTCATAGATATATAAATACACGAAAGGAAAGATGTGTTACATGAAATTGGGAATCGTAGGTTTGCCTAATGTTGGCAAGAGTACACTTTTTAATGCAATAACAAAAGCAGGAGCTGAGTCAGCAAACTATCCGTTCTGTACCATTGAACCGAATGTCGGTATAGTAGCAGTTCCTGATGAAAGACTTGATAAGCTTGCCGAAATGTATAAACCTGAAAAGGTAACTCCGACAGCAATTGAATTTGTTGATATTGCAGGCCTTGTTAAAGGTGCAAGCAAGGGTGAAGGCCTTGGAAACAAATTCTTATCCCATATACGTGAGGTTGATGCAATTATTCATGTTGTACGCTGCTTTGAGGACAGTAATATTGTTCATGTCGACGGCTCAGTAGGTCCTATACGCGATGTTGAAACAATTGAGATGGAGCTCATCCTGTCCGACATGGAAGCAATGGAGAAAAGGCTTGACAAGACCAGAAAAATGCTTAAATCAGGCGATAAAAAGTACCAGGTTGAATTGGATTTTTATGAAAGAATTATGAAAACCCTTGAAGAAGGAAAAACTGTCAGAACCATGAATTTTGACATTGAAGAGGAAAAGGTCGTAGATCAGCTTTTCCTGCTCACTTCCAAGCCGGTAATATACGCTGCAAATGTTTCAGAGTCAGACCTTACCTCCGGCAAGCCCAACCCGCTGTTAAAGGAACTGCTTGATTACTCCGAAAAGGAAGGCTCCCAGGTTATGCTTATCTGTGCCAAAATTGAAGAAGAAATTGCACAGCTTGAGGAGGAAGAAAAAGAAGAGTTTTTAAAAGAGCTCGGTTTGTCCGAATCCGGTCTTGACAGGCTCATTAAAGCCAGCTACAAGCTTCTGGGCTTAATAAGCTTTCTTACTGCCGGACCTCAGGAAGTCAGGGCATGGACAATAGTAAAAGGAACAAAAGCTCCACAGGCAGCCGGAAAAATTCATACAGACTTTGAACGGGGATTTATACGTGCAGAAATCGTAAGCTACAAGGATCTTATCGAGAATGGTTCTTACAACACTGCCAAGGAAAAGGGACTTGTCAGATCGGAAGGAAAGGAATATGTTATGCAGGACGGAGATGTTACACTGTTCAGGTTTAATGTATAACATCTGACGGATTTTATTTTTTATAAGTCTTATAGTAAAGGTGGAGCTTATACTCCACCTTTATTTACTTGTTAAATTATTCTTCTTCTTTCTCTTCAAGGTCTTTTAGGTATTCCTCAAGTCTCATAAGCTCATTCTCTGTCAGAACCGCCTCCAGATCAATAATAGAAATAAGCTTATCCTCCTTTTTCCCTACCTTTCTTATATATGCATTACCCACTCTTTGAATTAACTTAGGAGCTGTCTCAATATTTTCAGGTGACAACTTGTATATCTCAAATACATCGTTGACTACAAAGCCTATTAGGCGTTCACCTATCTGCGTAATAATAATCTTTGTTTTTTTGCAAAACTCAGTTTCACCCAGCCCGAATCTTTTATTAAGGTTAACAACTGGTACACAAGTTCCCCTTACTTCAACAACACCCTCAACAAATTCAGGTATATCAGGACTGATGATGATTTTTTCATACTTAAGGATACTATTAATTTGAGAGGTATCTACTCCGCAGGTTTCCCCATTCAGACCAAATACTACAACCTGTATTGCATCCATAAGCTACTACCTCCTGGAACATGTTTTTATCCATGCTTAATCTACATACTGATAATCAAATATTACGTTACAATAATATATCGGAATTATACAAGTATTAATTAAACAGATTTCTGAATAAAACTTTACTTCTTACTATATCCTTCCAATAAATAATAATTATTATCCCGAATAGAATAAATAATGTACCAATAAATAGATTTGAGGTAAAGTGTTCTCTTAGGAAAATAATTGCAAAAACACCTGCAAGGACAGGTTTAAGGAAAAAAACAAGAGAACCGCTGCTTGCTCCCACAAGTGTAAGGCCTTTAAAATAGGTCAGATATGCCAGACCGGTAACAAAAAATGACAGATATATTACCTGAATTGCAGCCGTGGTATCAAAACTTATAACAGGCATGCGAAAAATCAATAATAATGGCAGCAAAATCAAACTTCCAATCAGAAATGAGTAGGAATTCATTTTTAAGCTTCCTATTCTGGAAGATACCCTTCTTCCCAAAACAGTATACAGCCCGTATAAAACTGCTGACAGCAATGCCAAAAAGGGACTTTTTATGTTTAGGGTTTCAAGGTTCAGGCTGTTTGTTGAAATAATTACTATGCCAGTCATCCCAAGAACAAAGCCTGCTATTTTGTAAAGCTGTAATC
>JAAZCB010001053.1 GCA_012513545.1 Clostridiaceae bacterium | reverse complement strand
CAATTTTTACAGCGTATTACCTGTTTACAAGGAGGAAATGAACTTTAAGCTTGATAATAGTGCAGAAGATTTAATTGTTAAGTTTAAAGATAATAATATAAATGAAATTTTGAATCTTGACAGGATTAACGTTTGTGAAAGGCGAAAGAGATTTTTGTTTTTTTAGTCCGCATCATGTTTTATAGCGATAAATTTACTTAATGCAGTTAAAGCGTGAGGTGAGGCACTTGTATAAGCATATATTGTTTGATTTTGATGGTACAATTGCAGATTCTGAAGAATCAATTGTTGAAGTTTATAACATAATTGCAGATAGATTCAGCTTTAAAAAAATAACTCATAAAGAATATAGATTACTGAACAATTCAACCGTCAAGGAAAAGCTTAAGATACTTGGTATTCCTTTTTACAGGTTGTTTTTTATGGGAGGTTTGGATTATGAGTTTTTTACAATATATAAGGAATATCTTAATAAAATCAGTATCTTCGATGGAATGAAAGAGATACTGTTGAAATTAAAGCATTCCGGTTTCAAGCTTTCAATAATTACATCAAATTCCATAGACAACATATTGTTGTTTTTAAAGAGTAATAATTTACAGATTTTTGACGACATTCACTCAGCTAAGGGGTTTTTCGGCAAGAACAGAGCCTTTGTCAAGTATTTGAAAAAGCATGGCTTAAGGAACAAGGATGTTATTTATATAGGCGATGAACTAAGAGATATAATAGCCTGCAAAAAGGCCAATATTGATATGATAGCTGTAAAGTGGGGGCTTGACAGTGAGGAATTGCTAAAATCCGGCCAGCCTGAATATCTTGTTGGAGATTGCAGAGATATATTTGATATTGTTCAAAAGTCCGGTATGACTTAACTTGTAAATGCTATGAAGGGTATAAATCATAAGGCATTGAAAAGATAATCGATTGAATATGCTGTAATTTATGCTAAAATAAATTAGATAGTAATTAACAGAGTCTTTTTTAGAAGCTTGTTTAAGGAATATAGATAGGAGCCCAAAATACATGCAGAACGCAGCACTAAAAGAAAAGAACCTTATAAAGCTTTTCCCTGAGGTATTTAAAGACGGGAATATTATAGATTTTTTTGAAGGAGTCGAGATACAAAGTGTAAATGTATATAAAAAATCCCGCATACTGGAAATTATTGTTATCTCTGATAGATTAATTCCCTCAAAAGTTCTTGATAACCTTGAGCGGAATTTTATAAAATGCTTTGCACTTGAGTATGTATCAGTAAAGGCTAAATTTAATATTGATATGACTTTTAGAGATGTGCTTGATAATTATTGGGATAGCATTTTATATATAGTGAATAAAAAACTGGCAGTTAGCAGGGGACTATTAAATGGATGCGAGTGGAAGTTAAGTGAAAAGAAACTTGATATTTTCCTTGCGACTAAGGGAGCGGAAATACTAAAGATAAACAAGTGTAATATGATAATTGAAGAAATTCTTTCAGAATGTTTTTCTATTGATTCAAAAGTAAGCTTTTGTGATTGTGAATTCAATGATGGCATTAGGGAAGAGTACATTGAATTTAAAGAGAATGAAGAATCCAGAATTGTAAATGATACGGTGACCTCACAAAGTGATATCGGACAAAAGTCTGCAGTTCAGTTTAATAATCAGGGTTCGGTACAAAAAGCTTCAGCTAATTCAGAGGTGATTATAGGTAAAGTTTTTAATGATCAAATATCCAGAATGGATGAGGTAACACAGGATTCAGGCAGGGTAGTCATAAGGGGAGACATTTTCAGGACGGAAATAAGGGAGCTTAAGAGCGGTAAGTATCTCTACATATTTGATGTTACCGATTACACGAGTTCTCTAACGGTCAAGTTGTTTATTGAAAAGGATAAATTAGATTCAATTAAGGACAGGATTAAAGAGAACATCACAATAAAAGTAAGGGGAGAAGCGCAGTATGACAAGTTTTCAAAAGAACTTACAGTACTTGCTTCAGATATTATTCAGATTGATAAGTCAATAAAAGGTGATACCGCAGAACAAAAAAGGGTGGAGCTTCACCTTCATACACAGATGAGTGCCCTTGATGCGGTTACCCCGGTTAAGGAGCTTGTTAAAAGAGCAGCCCAATGGGGGCACAAGGCTATTGCCATAACTGACCATGGAGTGGTTCAGGCATATCCTGATGCAGCTGAAGCTGCCAGGAAGAATAAAATTAAGATTATTTACGGTATTGAAGCATATCTTTTAGATGACAGTGTACCCATTGTATATAACAGCAATGGCCAGTCCATCGATGCTGAAGTTATTGCTCTTGATATTGAAACAACAGGGCTTGACCCGGACAGTGATAAAATCACAGAAATTGGCGCTGTTAAGATTAAAGACGGAAAGGTTATTGATTCTTTCTGCTCCTTCGTGAACCCACAGATACCAATACCTGAGAATATAGTCAAACTTACGGGAATTACCGACGAGATGGTCAAAGATGCGCCTTTGATTGATACTGTTCTGACAAGTTTTCTGGATTTTATCGGAGAGACTGCTTTAGTAGCACACAACGCCTCTTTTGACATGGGGTTTATAAAGCATAATGCAAGGATACTTGGCAAAGAAATCAGGAATCCTGTAATTGATACTCTCCAGCTTTGCAGGCAGATGTTTCCTGAGCTTGGCAGACATAAACTCAATGTTGTGGCAAAACACCTTGGTATAAAGCTTGAAAACCATCACAGGGCACTGGATGATGCCGAGACCTGTGGTGGAATCTTTTCAAGATGTATTGAACTATTGAAGAAGAAAGAAGCAAAAACAATAGATGATATTCAGAGCGAGTTTGAGGGAAATACCAATTATCAGAAGGCAAATTCCTATCATGCGATTATTCTTGTAAAGAACTACACCGGTCTTAAAAATTTATACAAGATTGTATCCAATTCACACCTTAAGTACTTTTATAAAAAGCCCCGTGTTCCCAAAAAGCTTCTTATGAATCACAGGGAAGGCCTTATCCTTGGAAGTGCCTGCGAAGCAGGTGAGTTGTACCGCTCTATACTGGAAAACAAGAGTGAGGAGGATATTATAAAAATAGCGAAGTTTTATGATTATCTTGAGATACAGCCATTAGGAAATAACCAGTTTCTTATTAACAGCGGTAAGGTGAAAAGCCAGGAGGAACTTAAGGGTATAAACAGAAAAATTGTAGAGTTGGGAGAAAAGCTTAACAAGCCTGTAGTTGCAACCTGTGATGTTCATTTTATGGACCCGGGTGATGAAGTGTTCAGAAGAATATTGATGGCAGGGCAGGGTTTTTCGGATGCAGACAACCAGGCACCCATTTATTTCAGGACTACTGATGAGATGCTTGAGGAGTTCAGTTATATGGGAGCTGAGAAAGCTTTAGAAATTGTTGTAACAAACACCAATAAAATAGCTGATATGTGTGATGAAATAATTCCCATACCAGATGGAACATTTCCACCGAGAATTGATGGAGCAGAAGAGGAAATAAAGAAACTTTCGGAGGAAAAGGCAAGAGAAATATATGGGGAAGTACTTCCTGAAGTTGTTGAAAAGAGAATTGAAAAGGAGCTTAATTCAATAATAAAGAACGGGTTTTCTGTAATGTATATTATAGCTCAAAAGCTGGTATGGAAATCCTTGAGTGATGGTTACCTGGTTGGTTCAAGAGGGTCGGTAGGATCATCTTTCGCAGCCTACCTTACAGGAATAACAGAGGTTAATTCTCTCCCACCACATTACATATGCACCACCTGCAAGTATTCTGAGTTTATTGAAGACGGAAGCTATGGCTGCGGCTTTGACCTTCCTGCAAAGGATTGTCCTGAATGCGGGAAACCATTAAAAAGAGATGGTTATGATATTCCTTTTGAGACTTTCCTTGGATTTGACGGAGATAAAGAGCCTGATATTGACTTGAATTTCTCCGGAGAGTACCAGCCTGTAGCGCACAAGTATACTGAGGAACTTTTTGGTGAAGGGCATGTGTACAGAGCAGGTACAATTGCTACAATTGCAGAAAAAACAGCCTTCGGGTTTGTAAAAAACTACATGGATGACAGGGAGAAAACGGTTACAAATGCTGAGATAACAAGGCCTATCAAAGGGTGTACAGGAGTTAAAAGGACTACCGGACAGCATCCGGGAGGAGTTATGATCGTACCGCAGGACAGGGAGATATATGAGTTTTGTCCTATTCAACGCCCGGCAGATGATACCAGTTCAAATATCATAACAACGCATTTTGATTACCATTCAATTAGCGGAAGGCTCTTAAAGCTTGATATATTAGGGCATGATGACCCTACGGTTATCAGAATGCTTGAAGATTTGACGGGAGTAAACGCAAGGGAAATACCGATCGGTGAGAAGAAAACAATGGGCATATTCAGCAGCACAGAACCACTTGGTATTAAACCTGAGGACGTGAACAGCGAGGTAGGTACCTTTGCTATTCCTGAGTTCGGAACAAAGTTTGTAAGGCAGATGCTTGTTGACACTAAGCCGACTACATTTTCTGAGCTTATTAGAATATCAGGTTTGTCGCATGGTACAGACGTTTGGCTTAACAATGCCCAGGATCTTATCAGGAATAATATTGCGACACTGTCCGAAGTAATCTGTACAAGAGATGATATAATGCTTTACCTTCTATATTCCGGACTTCCTCCAAAAACAGCATTTAAAATAATGGAGGATGTCAGAAAGGGTAAGGGCCTAAAAGAAGAGTATGAGGCTGTAATGAAGGAGAACAAGGTTCCTGACTGGTATATAATGTCATGTAAGAAGATAAAATACATGTTCCCAAAAGCCCATGCAGCCGCATATGTTATGATGGCATTCAGAATAGCGTGGTTCAAGGTTTATTATCCGGAAGCTTTTTATGTAACATATTTTACCGTAAGAGCAGATGAGTTTGATGCAAACATTATGTGTCATGGTCAGGACAAGGTTAGAAACAAGATAAAAGAGTTGGAACAAAAGGGAAACAATATGACCCAGAAGGAAAAAAACGTACTGACAATACTTGAAGTAACAAATGAGATGTATGCAAGGGGAATAAAGTTTTTACCGGTAGATCTGTATAAATCTGACGCTATGAAGTTTCAAATAACACCTGAGGGCTTAAGGCCTCCGTTAAATGCTCTCCAGGGGCTTGGAGGTACTGCGGCTCAGAATATTGTTGAAGCAAGGAATGCCGGCAGTTTTCTGTCAATTGATGATTTGAGGATTAAGGCTAAGATAAGCAAAACTGTAATAGAAATTCTTGAAAGTAACGGCTGCCTTGAGGGACTGCCGGAAAGCAACCAGATAAGTTTGTTTTAGGGGAGGCGAATATGATGAGGAAAGCAAGGTTAGTTTTTATTCCAGCATTAGTTATTATTGCAGTATGTTTTTCAATTGCTGGTTCAGGAAGTGCCAGCAGCGCGATCAAGGTTTTGGTAAATGGAAAAGAGCTTAGTAGTGAGGCAAAGGTAATAGATGACAGGGTATACATCCAGGCAAGAGAGGTAACTGAAACACTTGGGGCAGAGGTTTCATGGGACAATGCCCAAAGAGTCGTTAACATTACCATGTCGGGAGGCGACAATCTGCTTCCAGAAGTAATAAAGTCTGTAAGTCCATCGGTTGTAGGAATAATAGGGAATCTCAAAGAGGAAAGTGAATTTTCTACTGGAAAATACAGTGATCAGATTGTTCATGGGACAGGTGTAGTTATTAAAGCTACAGGAGAAATACTTACTAATGCGCATGTCGTTAAAGAAATGGGTAACATTGTTGTAGTTATCTCGGACGGAAGTGGATATGAGGCTAAACTTAAGTCCATAGATGAAGAATCTGACCTTGCTGTTATTAAAATAAACAAGCCCGGATTAGTTCCGGCAAAATTTGCTACACAGGAAGAAATTGTAATTGGTAGGACTGTTATAGCTATAGGAACACCGGTATCTTTCTCATTAAGGAACTCTGCTTCAATAGGTATAATAGGCGGCATTAACAGAAGTATAGACAGCTATTACAGACTTATACAGACTGATGCTGCCATAAATCCCGGAAACAGCGGTGGACCTCTGGTTAATCTCAAGGGTGAAGTAATTGGTATTAATTCAACAAAGTTTGCCGGCTCAGGTATTGAAGGACTTGGCTTTTCAATACCAATAGGAACAATTGAATATGTTCTTTCCCACTTTGAAAAGTACGGCAAGGTTAAGAGGCCCAAGTTGGGTGCAGACTTTGAAGAGGATTGGGCTGCCAAAGTAGGTCTTCCGTCAAACAGCGGGCTTAAGGTGACAAATGTTAAAGATCGTTCAGCTGCAAGTAAATCAGGTTTGCTGGTTGATGATGTTATACTTTCTGTGAACGGAAACAATGTAAATACTCTGATAGATTATAATGAGGTAATGAAAAAGTTTATTCCCGGTGACAAAACATACTTCAAAGTAAGAAGGGACGGTGTAATTACTAACATAAATGTTGTTTTGGAAGAATAATAATAAACCTGCTAAAAACTATACGCTATAATGGAGGATTGATTATGAAAAAATTACTGGTATTTATATTAAGTATTGTTTTGTTTATATTAAGTTCAAACTTTGTGTGGGCGCTTGAGGGAAGAATTGAGATTCGTTCAAGGTTGGAGATGAGGTT
>JAAZCB010001052.1 GCA_012513545.1 Clostridiaceae bacterium | reverse complement strand
CCGAACTCTAAAAGGTATGTAAATACTCTTTATTAATCTGTAATTTTTTTGTTAAGCTTGTTTTATTTTATTATAAATTAGTTTTGCTCCTGTTTCAAGTTGAATTATTAAAGTTAAATTTTTGAAAACTACCTCCGTATAATAGTAAATTAATGGAACAATAATCTATTGCTTAAAATACTCCAATCCATTACTATCAATAGTAAAATTATGTGTAAGTGATGCTTCTGCTATGTCCTTGAAAGCCCAGTGTGATTCAGGGACATCTTTAAATGTCTGCTTAACATCATATAATGGCCCCCTTAGCAATGCTCTATTAATTAAAGCAACACTTTCTGAACGTTTTATTTTCGCTTCCGGCATGAAGTTACCATCTGCATAGCCCTTAATAAATTCTTGACCTGCCAAGGTTTCTATATATTCCTTTGCCCAATGACCGGATTTTACATCTTTAAAACTATGCTTAGCCGCCTGGCTCCAGCTCATATTCAGGTACTTATAGACTACTGTTGCAAACTCAGCTCTTGTAATATTCTGATTCGGCATAAATGTACCATCCGGATACCCTTTAAAAAGTCCCATGCTTGAAACAAGCTCTATGGAACTTGATGCCCAGTGGCTTGAATTTACATCATTATAAGTTGTTATTGAGTCTATTCCTGTTTTCTTATCTATACTTAACAGCTTTGCAAATATAGCAGCTGCCTCTGCTCTTGTTATATTGTTTTCAGGTTTGAACGTTCCGTCCGGATATCCCTGCACGTATGCTTCATGTTTAGCAAGCGCACCTGGCACAGCCGAAGAAGTTGGTTCGGTTACAGAACTAGGCTTTGACGTTGGTTTTACGGTTGGTGTAGCTGTAGGATCAGCATCAGCACCAGAACCTCCACCACCACCTCCGCCGCCGCCGCCGCCGGAAGATCCTTTTTTCGTTGGTGTTACTGTGGCAGTTGGAACAGGAGTAGGTATTACTTTCTTAATTATATTAATACCACCATTATTAAAAATACAAGGGATCTCTTCAAGGTCATATGATGCAAATTGTGCCTCACCTATAAGCTTTATCTCTGTGTAGCCTTCCGGTGCGTCCTCTTTAATTTTTACATTTAATACAGCAAATTCACCATCAGCTGTAATTAGCTCCGAACCAATTGCTGTCTCATCTGAATATAAAATTACTACATTACTGTTTTGGTCATTAATACTGCTGCTAAAATTTGTAGTTGGGTTTTTTGTAATTATACCTGGAGTAACTTCCAGTATTTCTACTTTATTCTTATCATAACCAAGTTTCAAGTCACAGTTATTAATTCCTCCATCAGGAACATTTGTCAAAAGTATAGGTACTTTTACTTTTTCGCCCTTTATACCTTTAGCTGACCCAACATCTACAATAAAGCTATTTGAATACTTTTCATTAATTGATTTTTGTTGGACTACTTCATAACTTAAATGCCTGTTTCCGTTCCAATCAAATAAAAATGTACCGTTTTGGGCATTTGGCATACTTGCGGTATCTTCAAATTTAATAATTGTATTTTTTAACCTTTTTACCTTAAAGTCAATAACTGCAATAGTTCCTGTACCCTCTGGAACTCCATCCTTTCTGTACTGCTCTAATTTACTGTAAAATCTCGAATAATTTATTATGCCTTCTTCAGAATTTTCTTGAAATACTTGATAGAAATCATACTTTGAATTTATAATTATAGTTCCATTATGTGGTGTTATACTGTTTTCACTAGGAACTGTGCTTTCGACATCAAGAGCTTCCAATACATCAGGGTCATATTTTATATTAAATTGAAACCCTGACAAATTGTTTACATTGCTTACTTTTATTTCTGCTTTTACTAAATCACCAACTGCTACTTCTTCCTTATCTAATTCTATTTTTATGCTAGATGTTTCAGCAAATGTTATCTTCGTTGAAATTGACATCGAAATCAGCATCACGATAACAATGAAAACTGCAATCTTTCTCGTATT
>JAAZCB010001051.1 GCA_012513545.1 Clostridiaceae bacterium | reverse complement strand
TTGCCTCTTCCTGAAGCCTTAGCTCTATCTGAATCATTTCCTCTTTGAGTTCCTTAATCCTGTTGGAATAGTAAACCTTCGTTCTTACACTCCTTGCCATTAGTTCCTGTTTCTCAGAGTTCAGATTTCCGGCCTGCTCCAATTTCTTAAGTATAGTAATAGCCTGTTCAGCTTTTTTCAGGTCTTCTTCCATAACCTGAACTTCTTCTTTAACCGCTTTAAAACGCTCCTTTAATGATGGGTCTAAACCAACCTCAACTTCAGTAACCGTAGACATATAAGATCCTATTACCTTGGCTACAATCTCTTTTCCTACCCTGCTGATGCCCCCAACCAGAAGACCTTTCTTTCCAATTAGCTCAAGCTTTTTCCCGCATTTTACATTGCTGTGCATTATCGCTTCTGCGGTAATATTTTCTTTAGCTTGAACAATGCTGTTTTCAATGTACCTTGCAATAATATTTCCTCCACTTTCAAGAATTCCTTTTCCTATGCCCTGCATGCCTCTTCTCAATATTATATCCCCACCGGCTTTAATTACAGCGCACTCAACCACACCCCAAACCTCTACACTTCCTCCTGCCTCAACTGTAAACCCTGATAATACATTTCCTCTTACAATAACATTTCCGGTAAAGCTAATATTCCCTGTAGAGTTGTCAACATTAGCCGGCACCTCATAATTGGAAAAGACATTCACTTTTCCATCAATATAACACACCTGACCATCAATTCCTGAAAGCAGGCATTGACCATCCTCACTTATCTCAACATTTCTTCCCTTTGGCAGGACTGCCGCTTTACCATCTGTTGCAGGTATATCTTTACCGGCAACTGTTTTTCCCGGTATACCAAGCTGTGGAGGTATCAGGGAACAAAGTATACTCCCGCTCTTAACACTTTCGATTATATTCAGACTGCGGAAATCAACTGTTCCGTCTTCAAGGACGTTAGGTTTTTTATCTTTATTCAGATTAAAATGAAATTGCAACTTTCCATTCTGTCCATTTACTGGTTGAGTTCCCTCAGCAATTGCAATCAATTGGTTGTATACAGGGTACTTTGTTATTTCATCAATAACTGAACTGTTAATTCCACTCACCACACCATTCACTGCCAGTATATCTGTTACTTCCTTTTCATTCAGCATTCTCCCGCCTTCTGGCGGAGAAATCAATATAGATGCTCTCATTTTATCAGGACTTACCGTTACTGCTACAGTTGCATCTACTTTGACTTCTTCCTGAGCTTCGGCAATTTTACAGGGGGTTTTTTCCTGTTTCATGACCAGGAGTTCAACCTGTTCCTTATTAAAATCCCTTATTTTCTTTATTGATAATTTATCAATAACATCACGAAGCTCAACTCTTTTGCCGCTACCAATAGGAGGATACACGGTCAGATACACCCCATCGGTTTTATACTCAACCTCAAAAAAACCGTTATTTAGACTGTTGCCAGATAATCCATCAGTTTTCTTCAACATGTTGTTTCCCCCTTAAGACTCTGCTAAATATCAGGAGCATTATGTAAAGACTAGTAATACCCTCCACCAGTACTAAACCACTGGCAGTAAAAAAAATGCTAGTCGCTTAAAATACTTTTGTGACGCGCAAGTTTTCCCCTTAGACGTAGAATTGCTTTGGTATGGAGCTGTGAAATTCTTGATTCTGATACCTTCATTATTGCACTTATTTCTTTTAATGTCAAATCTTCAAAGTAATAAAAGGAAACAACAGTTTTTTCCTTATTGGGAAGCTTTCCTATTGCGTCCACAAGTATTTCCCTGAGCTCGGTTATCTCCATATAACCCTCAGGCTTGTCTTCCTTTGATGAACCTGAAGCACTGACCCCTATCTCGTAGTTTTGCTCGAGAAACTCCTCCAAAGAGACCATGGATGTCAGATTAACCTCATTTAAAAGCTTATACAGTTCATTTAAACTTATCCCGAGTTTATCGCAAACTTCCTGATCTGTGGCAGAGTGACCAAGCTCACTTTCAAGTTCTGCATAAACCCTATCCAATTCCTTGTTCTTTTGTCTTAATGACCTCGGAACCCAATCCATTTCCCGTATGCTGTCTATAATTGAGCCTCTGATTCTTAATGACGCATATGTTTCAAACTTAACGCCCTTATTGATATCGAATTTTTCTATAGCATCAATAAGCCCAAATACTCCATACCCAATAAGATCGTCGTATTCAACGTTTGATCCGAAGTATATGCTCAGTCTCCCGGCAACGTATTTAACAATATGCGAATACTCCACAATAAGCTTTTCTTTTATTAAAGGACTTTTTGTGTCGCTGTACTGCCTCCACAATTCCATCTGGTTATTATTTGCAACCGTCATCTGTATCCCCCATTACTTTTTTTCTTTATCTTCTTTGATATTATTTACACTAAGTGGTGAAAACTCTTCATCGTAAAGCTTTCTAATGCCGGCGCTTAGTTTTATGCTATCATTAAGAGCATTGTCATCTACTGTTAAATCAATCTTGTTTTGGGTACCCTTCTCGTCATCACTCCCTTCAGTTTCTTCCTTCTCACTCTCTTCCAATGCTTCCTGTTCAGCCTTTCTGTTTTCAATTTCGATATTAATATCATTTAATACTCCTCTTATATACAAACCTACCGTAAAAAATACTATCATACAGATTGACATTCTTACATATATCGTCCTGGAATCAAGACCTGATCTATAAGATGCCATGCCAATTATAATTGTTGCGAATGCTCCCAATATGTATGGCAGCCTATGGACATAATCCATTATTCATTCCTCTCCTATATTTGTTTTATTCCATAGCCAATAGTCTTAATCAACAATATACCCGTTGATGAATCAAGCTCAATAGTTCGCCCGAAATTTCCACCGGTATCTTCTGAAAGAATTGATATTCGTAACTGGCTAAGCTTTTCTTTTGCAGCAACAACATTTCTAAAGCCAATTCTCATAAGATCATTACTATTGCTAAATGAGAACATTTGAGCTCCACCTGCAAGCTTGGCACAAATCCTGCTTCTGTTTGCCCCAATCTTCAGCATCTCTCTTAAAAGTGCATCTATAGCAGTATCAACAAATTTGGCAGCATTAGAACTGTTCCTGGCTGCTTTACTGTCAGGAAGCATTGCATGAGCCAATCCAACAATGCTGGTGCTGTTGTCATAAAGTGCTATTCCTACACATGACCCCAATCCCAGGGTAGTAAGTACTGCCGGATGACTGGAAGCTTGAAGGTCAGCCATCCCAACCTTGATAACATTTTCCATCAGCCGATTACTCCTAATGCCTTTAGTAAAATTTCGTAGGAATCAACATCCGGGACCAGAAAAAAGTCTCCGACTACCTTTGTAGTACCTTCTGAAAACTCAGTTTCAATATACAGTACCGAATCTCCAAGTTTCCCAAATTCTATAGCTGGCACACTTATAATTGCTCCGGCCATATCAATTGCCATTTCAGGAACAGACGGCATTATGTCAAGTCCTGTCAGAGTCGAAAGTGCTGAAAGATAAGACCCTGTTAGTATGTTACCTATTTCTTTTAATGCAGAAAGTCCCATTTCGTCAAATTCGGAGAAATCCTCCAGAGGATTTCCCATTAATATGTTTACGAGAATATGTGCTGCCTCCTGCTGCAGAATAAACATAATACTCCCGCTTAAATCCCCTTTCACATTAAGAAGCAAACCGACCACAGGCATTTCAGGTTCACCAAGAATTTCATTTACTTCCTTGAATTGCAATACTTTCACCTTGGGAACTTCCATGTTAACTCTCTTATTCAACATTTTAGCAAGTGCTGTAGCGGCATTGCCGGCGCCAATATTGCCTATCTCCTTAAAAACATCAATATGCAGATTATTCAGGTTATCAAAATTCATTCCCATAGTATTCTCAGCTCCCTGACTCGTTAAATTCAATAAGTTTCTCAAGATTCAAAATTGTTATCACTCTGTCATTAACTTTACCAACACCGGTAATAAAGTCCATGGATAGGTCAGTCGAGTAATTTGAAACGTTCTCTATAGAGTCTTTTGATAAATATAAAACATCTTCAACCTCATCAACTACTAATCCCAGCGAAGCTTCACCTACCTTGACGATAACTATTCTGGTCTCCTCACTTTCAGGAGCCGGGGTCAGGTTAAACCTTATGCTCAATTCCATAACAGGCACTATTTCACCGCGTAAATTTATTACTCCCTTTATGAAGTGTGGCGTTCTTGGTACTCTGGCTACGATCATGGGTTTTTCTATTGTAGTCACGCTATGGATATCCAAAGCATAATCTTCGTTACCAAGTCTGAAGACCACATATTGTTTACCCTGAGCATCTTTTGCTTCCACCATAAGTTCAACTCCCTTTCCCATACTCTTTCATAAAGTTCATTATTTAGTCAAATATTATATTGCAAGTGAATTAACATCAATAATTAATGCAACATTACCGTCACCTAATATTGTTGCTCCTGCTATACATTTAATTCCGGAAAGAAGTACTCCTAAAGACTTAATAACTATTTCCTGCTGTCCTATCAAAGAATCCACCAGAAAGCCGGATAATTTGTCTCCTTTTCTGACAATAACAACTGTCAGAGCTTTTCGTTCATTGCCATCATCAGGTACCTCTAAAACCTTATTAAGCCTTACTATTGGCACTACAGAATTCCTTAGGAGAATAATCTCCTGCTTCTGAAGCAGCTTAATCTGGTCTGGAGTTATTCTGATTATTTCTTTGGTACTGCTTAAAGGTATTGCATACTTTTCCTTTCCGATATTAACAAGTAACGCCTGTATAATAGCAAGAGTAAGCGGAAGCCTTATTATGAACTTGCTGCCCTTTCCAATTTCGGTTTCAACCTCAACCACACCGCCCAGTTTCTCAATTTTAGTTTTTACAACATCAAGTCCTACTCCTCTTCCGGATAAATCGGTAACTTTATCTGAAGTACTGAAAGACGGTTTGAATAAAAACTCAATTATTTCCTTCTTAGATAGATTGTCAGCTATATCCTTCTTTATCAGACCTTTCTCAATAGCTTTCTTCTTAACTCTATCGGTATTTATTCCCTGACCGTCATCCCCAACTTCAATAACAACATTATTTCCATCCTGATATGCTCTTAAATCTATATGACCGGCGGTTGGCTTGCCAAGTTCTTTTCTTTTTTCAATAGACTCAATTCCATGATCTGCAGAGTTTCTTAAAAGATGAATCAAAGGATCTCCTATCTCATCAATAACTGTTCGGTCAAGCTCTGTTTCCTCTCCGGACATATTTAACATAATTTCCTTACCCAATTCTCTTGATATATCCCTGATCATTCTTGGAAATCTGTTGAACACCAGTTCAACAGGAACCATCCTGACCTTGGTTACTGCATCGTGCAAGCTTGTTGTAATCCTCTCAAGGTACTCAATCGCTTCAGTGTAAGACTGAGTTCTTTCAATATTGTTTACACTATCGATACCCTCTAGTCTTGTCTTTATAATTATCAACTCACTTACAAGATTCATTAATATATCAAGTCTGTCAATATCGACCCTGACGGTTTTAACTGTTTTTGTTTTATGCTGTTGTTCCCCTTGGTCACCTTCACTGCTTTTCATATTCTCCGGACTCAAGCTGCCATCGCCGTCACTGAAAACTTCATTGATGCTATTTAGAGGTTCATCTTTTCCATCCTCGCTGATACCCTGGGAAATCCATTCTTCAATAGGTGATATAATAACTTCATCAACCTCAGCAATTGAATTAATATCTTTAGTAAATACACCCTGTCCTTCTCTGGTTACACATACTACCGTAAATTCAAAATCAAACTTCTCATCTTCAATATCTTCAACTCTAGGCTCCGACTTGATAATTTCAGCATGCTTTTCAAGGCTCTGAAATATGATAAATGAACGTGCTGACTTTAGGACACAGCCTTTATTAAGTACAACCGTTATTTTAAAGACATTCATTTCCATTTCAACAGCCTTGTTGGCAGCATTCATTTCATATTGATTAAGTTTGAAATTTGCAGTAGGGTATTTCAAGCCCTCTTCCTGGTTTTTCTTTCTGTCAGTTGTTTTTTCAGTAACCTTCACACTTTCGGTTGATTTATTTGAAACAACCGAATTCAGTT
>JAAZCB010001050.1 GCA_012513545.1 Clostridiaceae bacterium | reverse complement strand
TACTCCTTATATTCATTATCAAGGAATCTTGTCCTGTCGAGACCTTTAAAGAAATCATAGAGTTCAGTATTATCAGTCATATTTTCCTCCAGGTTGCTTATTGTGTTCCTCATTATTATTTCTATTTATTATCAATATTACGCATAATGCAATAAAATACTTGCGTTATAATAGCTATATATTTACAGGTTCAGCTTAAATTTCTATGTAAATAATCCTGATTTACGTAAAAACTATATTTGCAACAAATAATTTTTAATCCAAAGGCTGGTGATTTTAAATGGCTTCAAGAAAAACCCCGCTGGTTCCCGAAAGCAGGGATGCCTTAACAAGATTTAAAATGGAATGTGCGCAGGAAATAGGACATTTACAGTATGTTAAGGAAAACAATGATCATTATAAAGGCGACGTACCCTCAAAGGTTAATGGACTTGAAGGAGGACCCATCGGCGGTCAGATGGTAAAAAGAATGATACAAATGGCCGAAAGTCAATTGAAATAATAAACAGGTGTAAAGGTACAGGTTCATCATCCTGCTTATAGGAACGATGAACCTGTACCTTTTGTCCCCTTATTTTACTCTCTTAATTGCGCTTCAAGGTTATTCTTCAGTCCGTCCAGCACTTTTGTCATTGCCTTGTTTACATCATCGTCCGTCAAGGTTCTGTCCGAAGCCCTGAAGGTTATTGAATAAGCAACACTCTTCATTCCTTCAGGAACCTGTTTGCCCTTGTAGACATCAAAAAGCTTTATGCTCTCAAGAATTTTCCCGGATCTTTGTTTAATAACATCCTCAATCTGTTTTACCAGAACCTCATCCTTTACAAGCATTGCAATATCCCTTGTAACAGCCGGAAATTTAGGTAAAGGCTTGTATTCAGTCTCAAGGGAAGCATTTTCAATCAGCTTCTCCACCTCAATAACACCTATATAAGTCCTTTCAGGTCCCTCAAAGTTTTCTGCCACCTCAGGATGGATTTCTCCAACAATACCTGAGACTTCTCCCTTAATTCTCAGTTGGGCTGTTCTTCCCGGATGAAAGGACGGATCGTCCTTACACGGAACAAATTCATATTCATCTATTCCAAGTCTCTCAAGCAGCTCTTCAACTATTCCCTTCATGTCATAAAAGTCAAGCTTTCCATACAGGCCCATTGTCAATACAGGCTTTTCATAAGGAAGCTCCTTTAGGGGCAGGCTCTCAGGAAGATATATACAGGACATCTCAAAAAGCTTTGCCTCTTCCACTCTCCTGTTGTAATTGGTGCTTATAACCTCAAGCATTTCAGGTATGGTAGTGGTCCTCATTACACTGTAATCCTCTCCTAAAGGATTGGAAATAACAACTGCCTGTCGAAGCTTACTCTCCTTTGGAAGGTTTATTCTGTCAAAAACCTTTGGGCTGGTAAAAGAATAAGTATAAGTCTCTGATAAACCGCAAGCTATCATAGTATCCTTAATCAAGTCCTCCAAACTCTGTTTTACAGTCTTTCTCCCAAGCGTAGCAGCTTTGCCGGACAAAAGAGTTGCTTTAATATTATTGTATCCGTAAAATCTGGCAACCTCTTCTGCCAGATCAGCTTCCCTCTCCACATCAGGTCTGAAGCTGGGAACGCTGACAGTCAAATTCTTTTCATCAACTGCAAAATCAACCGACTTTAATATATTTATCATATCTTTAAGTGCCACATCCGTGCCTAAAAGGCTGTTTATCTTTTCAGGCCTCAGTTTTAAAACTCTTTCTTCCGGTTTTTTATCATAACAGTCAATAACACCCTTGCATACCGTACCAATGCCAAGCTCTTCAACAAGTTGGACAGCTCTGTCCAATGCTGCTGCAACATTCTCAACATCAAGTCCCTTTTCAAAACGCCCGGATGCCTCCGTCCTGAGTCCAAGCTTTTTTGCTGTCAACCTGACCGAAGTACCGTTGAAGTTAGCAGACTCAAAGAGTATTGTTTTTGTGTCCTCCCTGACCTCGGAGTTTGCTCCCCCCATAACACCTGCAACAGCTACAGCTCTTGATTCATCAGCAATAACAAGCATGGAAGAGTCCAGCTTTCTGTCCTGGTCATCAAGAGTCTTTATGGCCTCACCATCAAAAGCCCTTCTTACAATAATCTTCTGACCGCTAAGGTCCCTTAGATCAAATGCATGCATCGGTTGTCCATATTCCAGCATTACATAGTTTGTAATATCAACGATATTATTAATTGCCCTGACCCCTGCAGCCTTGAGTCTATCCCTCATCCATTTAGGAGAAGGTCCTATCTTTACATCCTTTACTATTCTTGCGGCATACCTCGGGCAAAGATCAGGGTCTCTTACTTCTACCGAAGCGTATCCTCCGGCATCGTCCCCCTCTTCCCTGACTTTTAATGAAGGTCTTGTAAATTTCGTTCCGAGAGTCGCGGCCGCTTCCCTTGCAAGACCGATAATACTGAGACAGTCAGGCCTGTTTGAAGTAATCTCAAACTCAACAACCGTATCGTTTATACCCAGAACCTCCCTAATATCCTTTCCGGTTTCAAGCCCCTGCTCCAGAATAAATATGCCATCTTCCGCAGCCTCAGGATAATCCTCCTTAGTAAGACCCAACTCGTTAATGGAACACATCATTCCATTTGACTCAATCCCTCTGAGCTTGCCTTTTGAAATCTTTTTCCCCCCTGGAAGGGTTGAACCGGATAATGCAACGGGAATTATATCACCCACACTTATGTTCTGTGCTCCCGTTACAATCTGAATGGTTTCACTACCCACATCCACACTTGAGACCTGAAGCTTGTCAGCATCAGGATGCTTCTC